>CAVJCN010000307.1:1121-3259 GCA_963647945.1 Absicoccus sp.
CTGTATCTGTGCTCACACTCATCGTCTTTGCTTCTTTCCTTCGTTCCAAACATAATCCACGAAGATATCCCAGTTGTTCATGACCTGCATATAGACATCGACTTTGATTTCCTTCGTGCCCCGATCTCCGCACCAAGGTCCGATGACAACTTCCCATTCACATTTACTGCAGTAATAGTAGAAAAGAGAACGGCGCAGCTCCTCAGCGAATGCTTTTTTCTCTGTGCATTTCAGCAAGAGCTTCCGTACTTCTTCTCTGAATCTCCCATGTTCAAATATGCTAAATGGCCGAATCTCATGCCCACTCATACTGTGATAGTAGGCTTTCCAAACCAAGTTCTCCATCATCTCATCTCCCGGTAAACTTCATTGGTTATTTGGGTTTTGGCAAACTCCAGTACCAACTTCCGCCAGAACGGTAAGTTGTGACTTGGAGTTCTTTTTTTGCTTTCTCAACAGTACGGCTTCCAACGCCTATATCAGCAAGGCCGGCATATACTTCTTTTGCCGGACGATCTTCATGCTCCAAAAGCTGAACCAGTTTTGCACGAGCTCGTTCCCGCTTGGTTGTTTTCACTGTGATGCTGTCCATGAGTTCCGCGGTATTCAGATCATATTTGCCGTGCCATACGATTCCGCCATGCTCTTTGAACGAGAAAGCAATTGCAGGGCCTTCCGGAGCAAGGCTCGACTTTATCGGATACATATATCGGATGTCAGGGCGGCTTTCATCTCTTGAAATCATGAGCACACTCCGTGCAATGGCAGCAATGTCGATAGAGCCAAGCCCTCGATACAATGTTTTGGCACCGTTGCCTTTGTTCATGTGCCCGATGAGAATCACAGCGCATTTATTACGGTCTGCAATATTTGCCAGCTTCCGCAGGACAGAGCGCATCTTGGTGGCACTCTGCATATCTGCATCAGGCGGGATAAATGCCTGAATGGGGTCGATAATAAATACACTGGCGTGTGTGTCCTTGATTGCTGTTTCGATTCGACCGTCCTCCAGTGTCAATGCAATGTCGTTGTCTATGATATAAGCTACTCGTTCACAATCCGCTCCGGCCTGCTGGAGACGGGGCTTTATTGTATCTGCAATACCGTCTTCAGCACACTGATAGATCGCAACACGCTTTCCTTTAGCAGGAACACCATCCGGCATAGGCTGTCCTGTCGTAATTCTTGCTACGACATTCAACGCAAATGTAGATTTACCCTCACCGGGATCGCCTTGGAGCACCGTCAGCTTCCCAAGCGGTATATAGGGATACCATAGCCATTCAACCGGCTCAGTTCGGACATTTGCGTAGTATTGGTAAACGGAACCTTCCATTCTAACCTCGCACATTTCTCAAAGCAGATAGGGATCATAAGTCACTACTATTATTATAAGGTGGTGACACATCTGCTTCCATCGCCGTTTCGGCAATAACCGCTTTTCGGTGAGCCATTTTGGCAAAAACGGTGTCCAAGCTCGCACTTTTCCTGCTTTTAACCTCGCAAAAGGGATGCTCACAAAAGTGCGTGCTGCCTTGCGACCTTAAAAGAAAGAGCACCGCTTGCACGGTGCCCTTTCAAGATACAGAGGGCAAAGCTCCTGTCACTTTGCACCTCTCTGTTTAGATTTTCTTATTCCCTGTATGCAGCTCTAACAAGGCAATTGCATCCTGTCTGGCTCGTTCGTCCGCCTGACGCATAGCGCTTATCATTGCAGCTTCTTTTTCGGTTATGCTCGTGTCAACGACCTCATCATTTCCAATCAGATAATCAACAGAAACGCTGTACAGTTTGGACAGCTTCAGAAGAATATCGATGGATGGCTCTCGTTTGCCATTCTCATAACGGCTGTAAACAGATGGCAAGCAGCACAGATAGTCAGATACCTCTTGTACTTTGAGTTTGCGACTGACTCGTATTTCTTTTAGGTTCATGTATTCCTTCGCATTCCGAGATGGTGCGAAGTGACACGAAGCATTTACCCCTGTGGAATATGATACTACCAAAACGGTATCCGGTCAACGAGCCTTTTACCGATACGGTAATATATCGCATTCCGTTCCGGTAGTATAATTTAATGTAGTATATAGGAAGGAGGTCGTGCCTGTGAACATCAAGGATATTCGCACTCGCAAGGG
>CAVJCN010000308.1:0-688 GCA_963647945.1 Absicoccus sp.
CCTCATAACCATTGGCAAAGGTTACCGTATAGTCAGGGAAGTTGCTGTCAATTTTAATGCCAAAACTGTAAGATTTAACATTAGATGCATCAGTGGTACTGAGAGAAATGTTCATCTTGCCGCCAAGCATTGCAGCGGTTTCGGCACAGCTGAAGCTCACATCAGGAATATTGGAAAGATCCGCTTTTCCATCTACGATGAACCAATGGGTATCTTTGAACTCATTACCTGCATTATCCTTGCCGGAGACAGTTATAGAGTGGCATCCGTTTTTTAAGGTTACATTATACACATAGCATCTGCCATCATGGTCAACGCGGGTGCTATAGTATTCATCACTGATTACATTTACACCGTCAATATAAATACGGGTCGTTGATGCATCAACGCCGCTTGTGTACTTGTTCTCGACATCCATGCAGTCGAAATAGAAGCCCATGGTGTTGGTGGGGATTATAACGCCGTCCTCGATATCCATCTGCTCGCCGTTATATTGAGTGCTTATCGCGTTGGCATAAGGTGCATCGGTATCATCTACATTCGTACCATACACGAATTGGAAATTGTCGAAATATATCGCCCCGGCAGTTTTTGTTCCCATCTTGATTCCGTCTGCAAACATCAGGCGGAATGTCATACCCGGAAGAATAGAATACGGTGCGTTGCCGTTGAGCTCTGCCTCGCAATA
>CAVJCN010000308.1:698-3313 GCA_963647945.1 Absicoccus sp.
CTCGCAATAATGCCAGCCCTCCCACCATATGCCGGGATATTCGTCAGGCCAGGTCGATGAATCTGAACCGAAAAATTTAGGCTCAAATGTGAAATCGTACCAACATGCTGAACCCCCGGTTGAATCCTTATAATATCCTCTCAGCCAGAACCCAGACCTTGTGCCATCGCCGTCCCAAAGGACGCTCGTTCCTTCGGGGGCATAAACCCAAACGCCGATAGCAGTAGGCGCACCAGGAATAGTAAAAGCTTCAGAAGTACCGATAAGGGCACCTTCTGTTACGCCATCAGCACAATTTCTGAAGTCATAGTTTAGCTTCAGACTATGGCTGCCCATGCGAACCGGCTCGCCATCATCAATACTGACAATCTCAGCCGATTGGACACCGCCTCGGCCGTAGTTGGAAGTAGTTAGCAGGCCGATTTTGTTTCCGGCTTCGTCCTTTTGGTCAATAGTATAATATTCTTCAGCTGGAATAACAGTCGTCTCGCCCGTCGTTTCGTCAACCGTCGTTACATCTTCGAAATCCCAAACTATGGTAGGTAGTTTGCCGACGATCATGCTCATAGTCGCACTGAGAGAAGTATCAGCCGTATAAGCTGCCGTTATTGTGCCGGTCAGAGTCAATGAATCATTGGTCGTGTATGTTCCGTCTTCATTGAAAGTTCCGAGTCTATCGTCAGACTGACTCCAAGTGAAGTCGGAGCCGTTATAATTGACATCCTGATTTTTATACTTTACGACAAGTCCAAGATCTTCTGTCACCGAAAAGCCAAAGCTCTTCTCGTCGGAGCTGAAAGCAATAAGATCAGGGTGAATCAGCTGAATGTTTGTGCTGCCGACAACTTCGCCTTCATAGACGAGCTCAACGGTCACAGTGCCCGTGGCGCCTTCTGCACCTACAAACAGTCCGCTCGCAGCATCAATCGTGCCCAGAGCAGTCGAGTCTTCGCTCAGTCTCCATGTTGCGGTCTCCGGCACAGCAACTTTCGAGCCGGAGCTGTCTGCGCCGACGGCAGAGAACTTTACAGTAGAGCCCGGCGTATACAATTCGTTATTGGGAGAAAGCGAGGCGTGGTCAAAAATGCCGGTGGACTTTGCTTTAGAAACGACCATAAGCGAACCGAGGGTTGGTCTTTCCACACCGTCAGAAGGGCTGTTTTGAACTTTAAGAGCGCCCGTGCCCGCTCTTTCGGATACGAATGTGGAGGTGCCGCCGCCATCGCAGTTGACTGCAGTAACGCAACCGAGATCGATCATTGCCTGTGCCAGCTCATAGCCGGTCATGCCCACTGAGGTTGGCGCCTGACGGCCATCGACAACAAACAGCACAACATTGCCGTCGGCCTTGATGCCGATAGCGGTGCGAGGTGCACGCTGTCCAGTTGAATGATCCGGGGTAGTATACACGCTTTTACCATCTTTAACGAGGAAATTGAACGTAGAAGTGGCCTGCCACTCGTTTCCCTGAAGCGGCTCACTGCCGCTTCTAATCTCCGCTTTTCCATCCTTGGTCAGCACGAAGTAGGCCTGAGCCGATCCCTGATGGTACACAACGCCGTTTATAACGAGCATACCAAGCGGCTCGTCGCTTGCCCAAGACAGGTTCGTGTTGATAGCGCCGACAACATTGACACCGAGCTTCTCCTCGGCCGCCCTAGCCTGTGCAGAAGTTGTCTGCGTTGCCCAGTTATCCGGATCCATATTGCTATAACCGGAAAGTAAGTCAACATTCTCGTTGCTGAGGTCAACCTCCATTACATAGCAGCGATTCTGATTGCTTCCCGATGCATCGTTCAGTACCAGAGTCTTTTCGGATACACCGGGGGCAACAGAATATTCTTTTTGCGATACGAGGATGTTGTAACCATCGTCCGTATTCGTCTCTTCTGTAGCAGTTTCTGAAGTCGTTGCCCCTTCACCTTCTGCTGCAGAACTGTCTGTTTCTTCCGAAGAAACATCCGTCGTTGGTTCTGAGTTCTCAGTCGGAACAGCCGTTGTTTCCGCAGACTGTTCGGCCGCATTGGTATCTTCTGCTGCGAATGCGACACTCGGCATTAGGCTGAGTACCATCATTACGCAGAGAACCAATGACAATAATCGTTTGACTTGTGCTTTTTTCATTTTGTCTCTCCTTTGTATGTTGTTTTTTCTGTATGTTGTTTTTTATGTTGATTGGATCACACTTGGATGATTACAAAAAATAAAGCAATTAATACATGTTGATACACAATACAATATTGTCACTCAATACTGCCAATGAACTATATATAACTTCAGAAAGATTTGCTAATGAGAATTAAATATTTTTTTATTACGCCCATGAGAGTCCTGAGGTTTTGCTCTGGTTTAACTGCTGCTAATCCATCGGGATGGCTTAGCAATGCATAATGCAAAATTTGTTTTTCATTATTATCAAGAGATAACAGCATTTTTGCATGATACTGTTCAAATAAATGCACGAATTTTACTATTGATTCAGGATGCGGCACTGCTTTACAAATAGATAAGAATTTTTCAGATACGGTCTTTTGGATGTCGAAAAAATATTTGTAATACAAAGTACAATCCTCATCCAGTTCGAGAACAGGAATACCTTTTACAGTATATTTAAC
>CAVJCN010000309.1:0-3238 GCA_963647945.1 Absicoccus sp.
TTGCCCAATACTCCGCCATGCTGATGACCGAAGCGGTTTTGGTTTTCTGTGCGGTGTGGGTTTCGGCAACGACCTTGTAGTTCGTGCCTTCCTCGCCGCCGTTTCCGTACTTGCCATTTGTTTCACTGTTCACATCCCCTGCGGTGGTGTTACCGATGCCGTAGAACGCACCGGTAGGAACCGCCGAGTTGGTGGTTCTTACACCCTCAGCAGTCTCGCCCTCGGTATATTTGTAATAATCGTCATAGGGTGTGCCTGTCCAGCGGCTGCCGTCAAGACCTGCGGCGGTACCGTTCACATCGGCTGCCAGGCTGTTCTTGTTCATATTAAAGGTGGGCATGTACACGGTCTGCCCGTCAGGGTTGCTTTCGGTGTCCTGACCGCCCATGGTCCAAGTCCAGTAGGTCTTGAAGTTCTTGTCGGTATCGTTCCACAGGGAACCATCAGCATTCTCCTGGCCGATGCCTGTGGTGGCGGCGGTGGTGCCGGGGATATGAGTCGTCCATGTGGTAACATCGTTGATATCGGCACTCTTTGCGAGAGATATCGCCTTGTTCTCGCCGTCGTCACCGGTCTTGATGCCGGCACCGGCACCGATCTCCATGTATTCGTCCAGACGGATACGGGCGAAGATTGGCTGATTGCCGAAGTTCTCGACATACACATCCTTCGAGCTGCCGTCGAAATCGTCGTGGAGTCTGCCTCCCGGGTTTGTCACGCTCATCACTTCGTTGAGCGCCTGCTGATTGATCGACTGCCATGCAAAGGTACCACCCAGCATGATTACCAGTGCAACGGTAATGGCGATCACCGCATTTCTGCGTTTCTTGTTTGTCTGTTGTTTCGTCATGGTTGATTTCTTCTCCTATAAAAAATTTTTTGGAAACAAATTTATTCTGCCGAAGCTGCCTTACCAAGCTCGTGCAGGACACCGATCAGCACATAGCGCGCATTGGTGAACTCATACGAGCAGGTAGAGAAGGTCACGGTACGCTCACCCTCGGCAGGAGGCGGGCCGCCGCGAAAGTTTGAATCTGCCCATGCCTGCTCCATTATGGGCGTGCCATCCGCCGTGGTTCTGCGGGCGGTGGCATAGACCGGGGAGCTGGTGTCTGTGACAAAGGCAGCGAAAAGCATGACCTTGTAGTCTCTCTCGGGCGTCAATAGATACCAGACGGGATGGTCGTCGTAGTAGCTCTGGTCGGCATATTTTTTCAGCGTGCCGAACATACTGCCGTCGGTCATATTGTGCCCGTAGATGATGTTGTTCTCGTCCGAGAGGTCGGCGGTGTTGCGAAAGTCGGCAAAAATGCTGCCGGCGACGCGGCTGGTGCCGTCTGCACCTCGACGAAGATAATATTTGTTGTCGCTGCTTTGCAGGACGGGATAGTTGATGTCGGTATCGGGGCAGTAAACCCATGCAACGATGTCGGGATTTTTCGCCTTGAGGGCGTCAAAGTCTACGGCGATGGGCGCAAGATTCTCCCCGCTCTGCTGCGTGATCGCGATCTCCAGCAGTTCCGCCGCCAGCCGTTCCGAGCGCATATTCTCGGCGACATAGGAAATATACTGCACAGATGCCACAATCAGCGTAAGGGTGAACGCCGCCATAAGCCCCCAGCAAACCCACCCTACACCGGTTCGCCGCTTCATTTCCGATTTCGGACGGTGCGGCAGCAGCGCTTTTAATGTTCTAAGCATCGGCTTAGCGTGTCTTTTGCTCATTGTTCCTCCTTTTGCGGCGACGCAGATGCTTTTTCACATACAGTCCGCAGCAGGAAAGCCCCGCTGTGCTTATGAAGATAAGGGAGAGCCACAGCACAGGGCGGCGGCTATCGTCCGTTTTGGGTACCACATTTCCATCCGGCGTATCGTGGGTATCCGGGGTGTCGGGGTTGTCCGGCTCGTCCGGGGTATCCGGGGTGTCCGGCTCGTCCGGGTTATCCGGTTCCTCCGGCTCGTCGGGAGTGTCCGGGTTATCCGGATCCTCCGGTGTAGGTCCGGGAGGCGTCGGCACGGTATAGGTGTTGATAAAGACTGCCGCAGAGCCGGATTCGGTGATCCAGCCCGCATCGCCGTCTGTTGCGGCGGTATAGCCGTCGATCTTTTCCTCGGTAACGAAGTACCAGTTGTTCTCGGCGGAAACCGAGTAAAATTTTGCACTTTCGCCATGGCAGAGCCTAATCCTATGACCGCTTTTGAGGGTGCCGTGGCGCACTTCCTCACCGCTTTTGTTCTCCACGGTGTAGTAATGGCTGCCACCCTTGGAAAAGGTCACGGTGAAGCTAAATTCCTTTTTGGACTGCGCCTCTGTTAGCCCAGAGCCGTCACTGTTTTTCAGGGTCTTGGTTATCGTCAGCGTGCCTACCTTTGCCTTGCGGTTTTCAACTGTCAGCTCGATGGTTTTCCCCCGTTGCTCCTGTGCCTTTGTGACGGTGAAGGTGTGGCGGGTAATAGGCGCGTTCTCCTCATCCCGCATAAAGTCGTAGCCCTTCGGCGGCGTCTTCTCCTCAAAATAATAGTCCCCTGCCGCAAGGGCGACGGTGATTTCTCCGTTCTCATCGGTTACGAGGTTTTCAAAGACCGGGGAACCGTCGGTTTTATAAAGGCTGAAAACGGCACCGGATAATTTCTTTTCGGTGTCGTTTTCAAGCTTTATCAGCTTTATATTTGCCTTCGAGGACAGGTTCTGCGCGTCGTTACGCGCATTCTGGCTGCCCTCCTGAAAGCTGAAGGTGTTGCCCGACGCCAGCGAAAGGAACAAAAACAGAGCGCAGAGGACACAGCTGAGGTGTCTTGTCATATTTATGAATTTTTTCATACGCTCTGTTTCTCCTTTCTGCCGGTGTTCGGCTTTATTTCCTTTTATCTTCTATGCCGTAATCACGCTTCAGCGACATTGGCAGTTACATCGAAGGAGTAGCTTGCCGTTTTGCCGTCCTTGTCTGTGTATGTTGCGGTTACGGTTGCAGTGTCGCCGTTGGTGGCGGTTTCAGTGGCTGCTACCTTCGCTGTAGCCGCGGTTTCATTCGTAATGGTGAAGCTTGACGCCTTGGCACCGCCGACAGTCCAGCTCCAGGTTGCACCCTCAAGGCTTGTCGCGTCCGTACCGCCGGCTTTTGTTGATCTGGCGGTAAATGAGGTGCCTGTCGTAGCAACCTCAGCGTTGTCGGTGTTCTCCACGGTCACGAGGTAGTCGCCCACCTTTACGGTGAAGGTGGTGCTGCCGATTACAGTG
>CAVJCN010000310.1:0-3224 GCA_963647945.1 Absicoccus sp.
CCCTATGCTGGTATTAAGTTGTCTGGCTCATTTTCATTTATGAAATTATATTATTCTATTTTCTTATTTATTCTTTATACGCTTTTTCTTTGATACGGTCAACCAGATCCTCCGACGCCGTTTTTCCGGCTGCTATGTAAACGCACTGCTGGGACTTGGGATATTGCATTTTCAGCTCCGTGGTCGCGTAATCCTCGATAAGTTCGATGCTGTTTGCGCTTTGGATCTTGATGTCTAGCATGGAAATTTCGTTCTGAAGCAAAACATTTTCGTTTTTGATCTTGTTTATCTCATATTTGATTTCCGTTGCCTTTGCGCTCATCCATATCGTGGATATCAGGATCGCTCCCGCAAAGATAAGCAGCAAGATGGAGCGTCTTAACATCTTATGGGTGATAAGGGCTGTGCCTGTCTTCGCCGGCTCTACCGTCTTTGTTTCGAGTTCCGGTTTTTGCCTTGTCCGTTTTATTCTCGGAGCGACGGGTCTGTTTTCAGGCAGCGGATACGCCCACTGTCCCGGTTGATATGCCTGTCCCAAAGTCGTGTACTCAAAAGCCGTGTATTCAGATGTGTAAGCTCGGTTAGTTGCCGCCATGGTTTTTCCTCGTTGTTAATTTATTTTTCTTTTTGCGTTTATTGCTTTGACCTGTTACTTCTTCTGCGCGATCCGAAGTTTCGCGCTTCTGGCTCTCGGGTTTCCTTCGACTTCCGCCGCCGAGGGCAGGATAGGCTTATTTGCCTTTTTTTCTATGTCCCCAACTTTACCGCAGACGCAAATCGGAAATTCCTTCGGACAGGTGCAAGGGTTTATTCTCTTTGCTATAATTTCCTTGACGATTCTGTCCTCCAGGGAGTGGAAAGTTATGATGCAAAGCCGTCCTCCCGGAGCCAGTACATCGCAAAATTCCGATACCGCCTTTTCCAGCTGCCCCAATTCATCGTTTACCTCGATTCTGATCGCCTGAAAGGTTCGTTTTGCCGGATGAGGGCCGTCGCGCCTTGCCGCTGCCGGAATAGCCGCTTTGATTATTTCCACAAGTTCTCCTGTGGTTTCAATGGGCTTTTCTTTCCTCGCCTTTACTATGAAATCGGCAATTCTCGCCGCCCATCTTTCTTCGCCGTATTTTGTGATAACCTGCCGCAGCTTGTCCTTTTCGTAGCCGTTTACCACATCTCGGGCCGTAAATTCATCCTCCCGGCTCATTCTCATATCCAAAGGCGCATCCTGCATATATGAAAACCCCCTTGCAGGATTGTCCAGCTGGAATGATGAAACTCCCAAATCCAAAAGTGCCCCGTCAATTTTCTCTATTTCAAGTTCATTAAGAATGTCTTTGATGTCCGAATAATTGCTCTGAACAAAGTATTTGCGGCATTTGTAGCCCGAAAGCCTTTTTTCTGCTGCCGCTAAGGCATCTCTGTCCCGGTCTATCCCTATTAAAGTCCCCTCTTCGCTGAGTCTTTCGCATATTCCGCTGCTGTGGCCGCCGCCTCCCAAGGTGCCGTCCACATAGATCCCATCGGGTTGTATGTTTAATCCCTCCATGCATTCTTCAAAGAGAACGGAGGTGTGTTTAAATTCCATCAGAAATTATATTCCTCCAACGCTTTTGAAAAATCCACGGGATCCATCTTGTTATCATTGTCCGGAGCCTCCCAAAATTCCTTGCTCCATATTTCTATCTTGGTCATTGCGCCCATGGTCACAAGCTCTTTTTCGATGCCTGCATATGCTTTGAGCTCCTGGGGTATCATAATCCTCCCCTGTTTGTCAAATTCACATTCCGCCGCGTTCGCGCAAAAGTGTCTTATGAACGCTCTGACCTTTGGGTCGGATTCCGGCAGTTTGGCTATTTTATCCATCTGCCTCTGCCAGTCCTCGCCTGTGTAAATATACAGGCACTTGTCAAGGCCTTTGGTCAAAACGCATCTTTCCCCCAGTCCGGCGCGCATTTTTGAAGGCACGATCATTCTGTTTTTTCCGTCTATTGAGTTGTAAACGGTTCCCATAAACATGAGTGATGGCCTCCTTTCTCCGGTTCCTCTGAGCGGCAATTATTCCACTGCACGGTACTATAAATAATATACACCACTTTTAAACACTTTTCAATAGAAAATGCATATTTTTTGTAAGTTTTTCACCACTTTTCGCCACTGCCCTCACTAAATCCTTGTAGGTCGCATATACATATATAAAAAATCAGAAAAGAGGTGTCCAAACTATGGCTTGTTCATGTGACAGAACCGGCTCCCGGCAAGCCGGCGCCGTTCAAAATAAAGTTTTTTTGAATAAAATATTTTACGAAAGCAGAGAAGAGTCCTGCCCGCTGATTTTCAATTTGCAGGCGGATGAAGAAAATTTTACCCAAGCACTGAATCTTTGCAAGATCAACCCTCACAGATGCGACCCACGGCATGACTGCAACTGCAATTGCGGATGCGGATGCGGCGGGGATATGTGCTGTGACAGCATAAACTGTGACAGCAAGTTCACCGTAACTAACAGCTGTGTTACCGTAAATTCCCTTGGGCTTTCCGAGGATTCCGGTTTTACCGCTGCGGATGTGACGGTAGACGGATTTGAAGCCACTTCCCTGGAATACTCAGACGGCAGATATGTTGCTGACCTGAGCGGCATTATGGCTGAGATAACAAAATGCCCTTATGCTCCTGTTGACAGGCATATTTGCGGGGGCTGCGGTACCGCAGATAACTGTCCTGTGCCTTGCGGTAGCAACGGTCACTTTATCCTTGTGGAAACTCCGGGCCCTTGGCTTGCGTATATTACAATAGTTCTCGAAGGTTTTGTAACCACAAACGGCAGAACCGGCAAATTTAAACTTACCCTTAAATCCAAAACCGGCGTTCCTCTTACCGTTTCCGGCAGCAATAACTTCGCCGCAAATTGCGTTGAAATCCCGTGTCAGGCCCAGAGCATTTCTCCTGCCCTCGTATTTGACTTTGATGCCTGCGCCGTGTTGCTGAATCCTGAAATCACCGTAAGTGATTCCGCTTCCGGCTGTCCTGACGCCTTCAATCTTGCCCTCACCGGTAATCTTGTGGTCACGCCTAATATGTTCCTGCAGGTTATCCGCCCGTCCCTTTTTGCCCTGAACGCCACCGAAGTGGGGATTGACTGTGATGATGTGGGCCAATGCGACGAGTGGGATTCGGTTCAATGCACCCCGGGTTGTCGAAAGGAGCCGGCACAGAATTTCTCCGCC
>CAVJCN010000311.1:0-3206 GCA_963647945.1 Absicoccus sp.
CCTATGAATATCAGCAGGAAACCTGCGGAAACCCACCGGAGAATTCGGTGGGAATATACATCGGTATCCCATTTTGTCCTACCAGATGCCTCTACTGCTCCTTTACTTCAAACCAGGTGGGAGATGAGGAAATCGCAAGGTACCTGGAAGCCCTGAAAACCGAAATCCGCTATGTAGGAAAGAGAATGGAAGAAACCGGGCTTTCGGCGGAGAGCATCTACATCGGAGGCGGAACCCCCACGACCCTTACGGCGGAGCAGCTGGCGGATTTGCTGAAAATCGTGGAAGAGCATATCAATCAAAGGGGCGTCAGGGAATTTACCGTGGAGGCGGGACGCCCGGACACCATTACTTATGAAAAATTAGAGGTAATCCATGGACACGGAATTCGGCGAATCAGCATAAATCCCCAGTCCATGAAAGAAAGGACTCTGGAACTCATCGGCAGACAGCATAAGCCGGAGGATATCACAAAAGCGTTTCAGATAGCGGAGCAGGTGGAAATTCCCATAGTGAACGCGGATCTGATTGCAGGACTTCCGGAGGAAACCCCACAGGATTTTGCCGAAACCCTTGCCGAGATCATCGCTCTTGAGCCGAAAAACATCACGGTTCACACCCTGGCGGTGAAGCGGGCTTCCCGACTGGTGGAGGTGGACAAGGATTTTCATTACAAGCAGTCGGAAACCGTTGCAAAGATGCTGGAAATTGCAAAGAAAAAGCTAAAGGACGCGGGCTATCGTCCCTATTATCTTTACCGGCAAAAGCATATGGCAGGGGCTTTCGAGAATGTGGGCTACTGCAAGGGAAACAGCCCGTCCCTTTATAACATTCGCATAATGGAAGAAAAGCAGACCATTATCGCCCTGGGCGCCGGAGGAATCAGCAAGATGTATTATCCCGGGGAGAACCGGCTGGAACGGGTGCCCAACGTATCAAATTACGAAATCTATATTTCCCGACTAGAGGAAATGCTGGATAGAAAAGAACAAAAAATTTTTAAGGAGGTAAGATAGCATGTTAACAAATGCTCCGAAGGGAACAAAAGACATTATGATGGATCAGGTGTACAAGTGGCACTACATCGAAAAGAAATGGAAAGAAATCTGCGAAAGATACGGTTTCAAAGAAATCAGAACTCCGATATTTGAACATACAGAATTATTCCAGAGAGGCGTGGGAGATACTACCGACATCGTCCAAAAGGAAATGTATACCTTTGAGGATCACGGCGGACGATCCATCACCCTGAAGCCTGAGGGAACCTCACCGGCGGTGCGGGCGTTTATCGAGCACAAGCAGTATGCCGAGGTGCAGCCGATTAAGCTGTATTATGATATCCCTTGTTTCCGCTACGAAAAACCACAGTCGGGACGTTTGAGACAGTTCCACCAGTTCGGCGTAGAAACCTTCGGAACCCCGAACATGGTTGCGGACGCGGAGATCATCGCCATCGGGTACGATTTCCTCACTTCCATGGGAGTTACGGATTTGACCCTGGAAATCAACTCCGTAGGCTGTCCGGAATGCCGGGCAAAACACAGAAAAGCGCTGAAAGAGTTCTTGGCACCGAAATACGACCAGCTCTGCGACACCTGCAAGTCAAGATACGAAAAGAATCCGATGCGAATCTTGGACTGCAAGAGCCCGATTGACCAGGAGCTGGTTCAGGGAGCGCCGATGATGATCGACTTCCTCTGCGAGGACTGCAAAAAAGCCTTTGAGGATCTCCAAAAGAATCTGGAAGCCATTGGAATCCCATATGTGGTAAACCCTAAGATCGTAAGAGGTCTTGACTACTATACGAAGACTGCCTTTGAGTTCGTTACGAACAGCCTGGGAGCCCAGGGAACCGTTTGCGGCGGAGGCAGATATGATAACCTTGTGGAAGAGGTGGGCGGTCCTCCAATTCCGGGGGTAGGCTTCGGTCTGGGAAAGGAAAGACTCCTCATGCTCATGGAAGCTAACGGCGTTGAAATTCCAAAGCCGACGGACTGCGATATCTTTATCGCCACCATGGGAGAGGCTGCGAAGCTCTACGGACAAAAGCTGCTGTTTGACCTGAGAAGAAACGGCGTAAAATGCCAGATCGACGATCTCCAGAGAAATTTCAAGGGTCAGTTCAAATATGCCGACAGACTCGGAGCAAAATATGCCGTAGTAATCGGTGACAACGAGCTTGAAACCGGAGTTGCAACCCTCAAAGACATGGAAAAGGGTGAGCAGACCGAAGTGAAATTTGATGAGCTTATAAGCGAATTAAAGAGCAGAATTTAGGATATTAGCTAAAGATAGAAGATAAAAAGGAAGAAAAAAGATGAGCAATATTTTTAAGAGAACCCACATGTGCGGCACGCTGAATATCAAAAATGTTGGCGAGGAAGTCGTACTGAATGGCTGGGTCGCAAAGAGAAGAAACTTAGGAGGCTTGATTTTCGTAGATCTGCGGGATAAGACAGGCATTGTTCAGGTTACCTTTGACGACAAAATTCCTCAGGAGCTTTTTGAAAAGGCGGACGCTCTCAGAAGCGAATATGTAATCGGAGTTAAGGGCGTAGTAAAGGAAAGAAGCGCAAAGAACGAGAATATCCCAACCGGGGAAATCGAAGTGTTTGCAAGCGGTTTGGTGCTTTATTCCGAAGCGGAAACACCGCCGATCTATATCAAAGACGATGATAATGTTGACGATAACCTTAGACTTAAATACCGCTATCTTGACCTGCGCAAGATGAAGATGCAGAGAAACCTCACATTTAGGCACAAAGTTTGTAAATGTGCCCGGGATTATTTTGACGAAAACGGTTTCACGGAGGTGGAAACCCCGATGCTCATCAAATCCACTCCGGAGGGGGCAAGGGACTATATCGTTCCGTCAAGAGTTTATCCGGGAGAATTTTACGCTCTTCCTCAGTCACCGCAGCTTTTCAAGCAGCTTTTGATGGTAGGGGGAACCGACAGATATATGCAGATAGTAAAGTGTTTCAGGGATGAAGACCTTCGGGCGGACAGACAACCTGAATTTACCCAGATCGACCTTGAGATGTCCTTTGTGGATCAGGACGATGTAATCGCAATCCAGGAGGGCTTCCTGGCAAAAGTTTTCAGAGAACTGAAAGGGGTGGAAATTCAGTTACCGCTTCCGAGAATCACCTGGGACGAGGCAATGGAACGCTACGGCTCCGACAAGCCGGACACCCGTTTCGGCT
>CAVJCN010000312.1:0-3206 GCA_963647945.1 Absicoccus sp.
TCATAATCCTCGACGAGGCGCAAAATACCACCAGGGAGCAGATGAAGATGTTCCTCACCCGTATGGGCTTTGGCTCAAAGGTGGTGGTCACAGGGGACATCACCCAGATCGACCTGCCAAGGGGGAAAAAATCCGGCCTTGTGGAGGCGCTGCGGGTGCTGAAAAATATTCGCGACATCGATATTTGTTATCTGAAAGACACGGACGTGGTGCGCCACGAGCTGGTAAAGAAGATCATCAACGCCTACGACCAATATTATAAGAAATATCCGGAGGAAATACAGGAATAATGGAAATCTATTTTGAAGAGGGATATACGGTATCGGAAGAGCTTCTGGCAAAAATGCGGGAAGCGGCGGAATATGCCATAGAATCCGAGAATTTACAGGAACTGGACAAGGAAAGGTGCCAGCTCAGCGTGACCTTTGTGGGACTCGACGAAATCCACGAGCTGAACAGGGAATACCGAGGGGTGGACAGTCCTACGGATGTGCTATCTTTTCCACAGTTTGAAAATCTCGAAGAAGAAATCCCGGAAGTGGGCGAAATCTGCCTCGGAGATGTGGTGATTTGCGAAGAAAAGGCAAGGGAGCAAGCCGCGGAATACGGACATTCCTTTGAAAGAGAGCTGGTTTATCTATTCACTCACAGCGTGCTGCATCTGCTGGGCTACGACCATATGGAAGAAGCCGAAAAACAGGAAATGCGGAGACGCGAAGAGGAAATTATGTTGCATATAGGATTATCGCGAGAGGAGGAATAAAAGATGATGTATCGGGATTTGTACAAAAAAGCAAAGGAAATGCTTCCCAGAGCCTATGCTCCATTTTCCAAGTTCAGAGTAGGGGCGGCGCTTCTCACAAAAGACGGCCAGGTCTACACCGGCTGCAATGTGGAAAATTCATCCTTCGGAGCGACTATCTGCGCCGAGAGAACCGCCTTTGTCAAGGCGATTTCCGAAGGAGAAAGGGAGTTTGAGGCAATTGCCATCGTGTGTGAGGAGGGCGAGGCGTGGCCCTGCGGCATTTGCAGGCAATTCATGAAGGAGTTCTGCGATGAGGACTTTAAGATCATCACAGGAAACGATGAAGAAAGCCTGAGAGTTTACACCATGGAGGAAATTTTACCGGAGGGATTCAAACTTTAATGAAAACAGGATTTATTGGAATAATCGGCAGACCGAATGTAGGAAAATCAACGCTTCTCAACGCGGTGCTGGGAGAAAAAATCGCCATCACCACGGACAAGCCCCAGACCACCCGAAATAGGATTCGCGGAATTTACACGAAAATTCCGGAGGGGGACTATGACCGAGGGGTGCAGATGATCTTCATCGACACGCCGGGAATACACAAGCCCCACAGCAAGCTGGGGGAATTTATGACGGAGTCCGCCATAAACACTTTTAAAGAGGTGGAAGTAATACTTTTCCTCGTGGACGAACCGCTTGGAAAAGGCCCCGGGGACAGATATATCATCGAAATGCTAAAGGAAGTAAAGACTCCTAAGATTTTAGTCATAAACAAAATCGACAGGATGGATCCCGAGGAATTTCGCAAAACCTACGAAGAATACAGCGGCATGGGAATATTTGAGGATGTTCTCGGAATTTCGGCATTAGACGGAACCCATGTGGACAGACTGCTTTGCAGGATCGAGGATTTCCTTGAAGAGGGGCCGATGTATTTTCCCGAAGACATGATCACCGACCACCCGGAAAGGTTCATAGTCAGCGAAATTATCCGGGAAAAGATCCTGCTTTACCTGGAAGACGAGGTTCCCCACGGCGTTGCGGTGGAAATCGAAAGCTACAAAGAGGAGAAGAATGTTACTCGAATCGGAGCGGTGATTTATTGCGAACGAAAGTCCCACAAGGGTATAATAATAGGTAAAGAGGGCAAGAAATTAAAGGGAATAGGCAAAAGCGCCCGGCTGGAAATCGAAGCCCTGCTGGGCACAAAGGTATTTTTGGAGCTTTGGGTCAAAGTAAAAGAAAATTGGCGGGATTCGGACTTTGCCCTTTCAAACTTCGGATACAAGGACGGTTTTGACAGATGATAACCGATACGGAGGGAATTGTTCTCAGGCAGACCAAAGCTGCGGGGGGCAGGCGGATGATTCTGCTGTTTTCAAGAAAGTTCGGTAAAATCAGCGTGGGAACCGGAGCCACCGAGGGAGGCAAGAGCAAGTCGGCCCTTGCCATAAGACCTTTCACATATGGAAGATACGAGCTTTTTAAGGCGCGGGACAGCTATAATCTGAACAGCGGCCAGGTGATTCGGAGCTATTATGCCATAGGGGAGGACATCGACAAATATCTGGCGGCATCCTATGTCTTGGAGCTGACGGAGAAGCTCCTTACCGAGGAACTGCCTCAGCCCGGAATATTCAGGCTTTTGCAGGAGTTCTTTGAGGCACTGGAACAAAGAAGCAAAAAACACGAAACCCTGGTGATGGCATACATAGTCAAGGTGCTGGATGCCCTTGGCACAATGCCGGTTTTGGGCGAGTGCGCCTGCTGCGGAAAACCCGCCGCAGGAAAACATTTCAGCATCCGGGAAGGCGGCGTTATATGTGAGGATTGTGCGGAAACTTTTCGCCAAACAACCACGAATGAGGCATTGATTTATGATGTGAATTTTGGTATAGTAGATATATTAAGATATTTTCAGAAAGAACCCTTTGAGGCATTCGGGGCAATCGCCCTGGAGGAGGGGATTTTCAAACGGCTGAACATCATAATGAAAAGCTATTTGGCTTATCATTTTGATATAGGGAAATTAAAGAGTGAAAGCATTTTTTCACAAAATCTGTGAAACTGTTGATTTAAGGAGGTATTTTTATGGAAATTACATTGGAAAAAATCGAATTGGTAAAAGACAGAACAGGCGTATCATACAAAGAAGCAAAAGAAGCGCTGGAAGCCGCTGACGGAAGCGTCGTAGACGCAATCATCGCTATCGAAGACACGGTGGATATCACCAAGGGCGGAAAGACAAGCGAATTTGCGTCGGAAACCATGGATAAAATCAAGGAAATGGTGAAGAAAGGCAATATTTCGAAGATTTCCGTTAAAAAGGACGGCGAAGCGATCGTTAACATTCCGGTAAACGTAGGTGTTGTAGGCGCACTGGTGGCTCCTTGGGGCGTAATTGCGGCGGCAATCGCCACAGTAGGCTTTAAATGCACCGTAGAACTCACCACAA
>CAVJCN010000313.1:0-3164 GCA_963647945.1 Absicoccus sp.
CCCTGCACCCTGTCATAAACGCAGCCTTCGATTTTTTCTTCATAAGAATGGGTAAACTGGCTTTTGTAGCCTGCGATCTTCATGCCCTCAAACTCGCCCAGGTACAGCGAGTTGAACCTGTGAAGCATATCCCGCTTTGCCACCGTCGGGAAAAATCCCAGACAATCCAAACCGCTTCCGTCTTTATCTTCAATTCTGCTGCCAAATATTTCCAACGCATTCCCCGTTATGAGAAATAAAGTTCCCTCATCTATTCGAGCTTTAATTTCGTCACGATATTTTGCAAGAGCCGCCTTTACAAGGTGCTGAGAGCTCTCCTTCATGGTTCCCATATATATAAGCGAAGGCTTTTCTCTGACAAACAAAGGCTCCTCCCAGAGATGAGTTTCCACAACTTCTACCGCATCTCCTGACTCGGAACAGGATTTTTTCAGGTAAGTTACATTTTCCAGGTCCCCGTAAAGATTGGCAACCTCAGGATATAAAACCTCTATCTTCATTGCGCACCCTCCTCTCCGGCTTTATCTTTAAGCATATTCTCCACCATATCCGCAACTTTCTTGCCCAGGTCAATGGAGTCGGTGCCGTAAAGCACATAGATATGGTCGTTTTCAAACAGCTTAAGCATACTCGGCGCGTCGGTTTCCTTTTCTGCGAAGGAAAGTCTGTCCTCCGGCACCCCCGCCAGCAGAAGCCGCAGCTTATGGTCGAACCTTCTCGGCCCGCAAAGTATAATATTTTTAATATTATCTCGGTTCAAAAATTCAAAATCGCAGTCGTACAGCCAGCAGGTATTTTCCGACCAATGTTTCATATCCCCCTGGCAGCTGTTCATCAGTATGATTTCCTTGTCCCCGGCAAGTCCGCCGATGTAGTCAAATACCCTGGTAGTCGCAAAGGCATTTTTTTCCTTGGCAAGAACGCGGTAAAGGGTTCTTGAACCGATTTTTTCCTCATTGTAGCGGCTGCCGACGATGTTGAGTTTGTCAAAGAAGCCCTCGATCTGCCGGTGGCTGTAGCCTATTTCTCTGAGCACCGCAACTGCGGAAACTACATTATATATGTTGAAAATGCTTTCGTTAAGGAGCTTGTAATGTCCTGTTCCTGCCCTGTCGGCAACATCAATGGTCATCTTGTCCAAATCTGCATTTTTGCCTGCGTAATCGTAAGCAGGTGCCTTGAAACCGCATTCCGGACAGTAGGCCTTGCCGATGTGGTTATAGCGCAGGTATTCGTATTTCAGCTCATGGTGACATTCCGGGCAAATTTGCAGATCGTTGATCAGATTAATGCATTCTGTCCGGTCTGTGGACATTTTTTCGATGCCGAAATACACTCTGTCGTTTTCAGGGGCAACACCGCAGGAAATCAAATCGTCTGCGTTAAGCACAAGTTTCGTTTCCTTGGGGATATATTTTGTAAGTATGTTTGCGATGTACTCCGGATGAGCGTTTCGCATGATTGAGTCCCTGGAAAGGTTGGTAATCAGCATGTAGTCCGGTTTCATATAGGGATAGACCCTGAGCGCGGAACGCTCGTCCACCTCGAAAACCCCGATTTCGTATTTGCAGCTGCCGAAAAAGTTCATTCCGTAAATCAGCGATGAGGCGATTCCCGAATTGATGTTAGAGCCCATCTTGTTGTTCAAAACCTGCTTCCCGTCCATGTTGAGCATATCAAGGAGCATATTGGAAACCGTGGTTTTTCCGTTTGTGCCTGTCACCGCGATGATTTTTTTCGGCTTTGCCGCATATTTAAGAAACTCCGGGCAAAGGCGAAGAGCCAGCACTCCCGGGAAGTTTGTCCCGTTATGTTTTGTTAGTTTCAGCGCGATAATCGACAATTTTGCCGCCCAAAGCGCAATGTAATATCTGATTTTTCCCATTCTTTTTGCCTCAAATTAATATTTAAATTCCGGTATGATTTTGTGAATTGTAGGCATTATGCCGATTCCTCCCGGAGTCTGACCCGGAAGCTGCCAGAAGTCATGGGCACAGTAGTTATTGCCCTCGATGATTGCAGGCCCGGTTGGGGTAATGGCAACATCCCAGCCGATATATCGCATCTGAGGCACCACAAGGGCCGCTTTTTTCACCATTTCCACGGCTTCCTTCATATATGGAACTTTGTAGCCCAGCAGAGGCTGATGGGTGTTCGGATGTTCCGTATAGTGCTTTCCTGCGGTGGTATCTCCGGAATGGGCGGGAAAGAGGAACTCGCCGGTTTCAAGATCCACAGGCCCGTGCAAGCCGTAATTGTCAACGACTCTGCCATCTCTGCCCATTTTGAAAACCGAATATATGAGATGAGGTTCGCCTTTAGCGTCCACCATCGTAATCATTCGCATCGTGTTTACCGAATAAGGGTACATCTTCGCCACATCCGGGTGATTTTCGATCACATCCTCGATGGTGCCGAATTTTTTATCTCTCACATAAGCCACAAATTCGTCAGCATCCTTGAATTTTTCGGTTTCAAGAAGCTCCGCACCGATGCCGCAGGTAAGATCTTTCATCTTTGCAAAAATTTTCTTGCGGGTTTCAAAGAACTTCTTGATATCCTCATCTGTGGCAACCTCTAAATCCAGACATTCTCTGCCGATAAAATTCTTAAAAACCTCGTTAAACTCATTCTTATTGTCAAAAATATGCGCATAGCTGTGGTCGTTCATAAACATCATTAATTTCTTGCTGCGGAAACGGGTAAGATAAGTATCTCTCTGCTTAGGACTGAGGTTCCAAAATTCAAAGATCACATAATCGTTGTAACCGGCTCCGTAGCGAGCCATGCTGTTCAAAATATCAAAGAAAAGATAAACTTTATTCTTTCCCGAACGCTCGTGGGCGTTATCCAGCACCTTGAAGAATTTTTCAAAGCTGGCACCCTTTATAACCCGCATATAGTACTGTAATTTGTTCTCCATTTTATTGTTTTCCATTTTATTTTCCTCCCCTTTGAATCATAGTATATCCGACAAAAGTCGTGAAATCGCTTCTTTAAACTTTATTACAACTCCGCGTTTTTGATAGGCTTCGTAGGTAAGCTCGTGGCCGTGGCAGGTTAAATCGTTTTCAAAAGCATTTTCCATTTTTTTTGCAAAATCGCTGTCTAATACAAATGCATTCGTTTCAAAATTAAGCCTGAAACTTCTATTGTCGAAATTT
>CAVJCN010000314.1:0-3139 GCA_963647945.1 Absicoccus sp.
CCGGCGTGTGGGCAAGCTGAGAAGTTATATAAAAAAAGTGAAATAGAAAGGAGATGCTGTTAAGTAACTAAAAGTATTGACATTAGCGGTTAATTGTGTTCAAATATACCCAAAGGAGAGTACAAATATGAACACAAAAAATATCACTAATTACAAACCAAAAGATTTTGCTGAGTTGGTAGGTGTTTCCGTTAAGACTTTACAGCGTTGGGACAGAGACGGAACTCTAAAAGCAAATCGTACACCGACTGATAGGCGCTATTACACTTACGATCAATATCTTCAATTTAAAGGCGTGAACACAGGAAACGATACCCGACAAGTTGTCATTTACGCCAGAGTGTCTACAAAGAACCAAAGAGATGACTTACAAAACCAAGTAGCATTCTTACGGCAGTTTTGCAACGCGAAAGGTATAATTGTAGACCAGTGTATTGAAGATTACGGCAGCGGGCTTAATTACAACCGAAAAAAGTGGAACCAGTTATTAGACGAAGTGATGGAGCAGAAAATTAAAACCATCGTAGTCACTCATAAAGACAGGTTTGTCAGGTTTGGCTATGATTGGTTTGAGAAATTCTGTGCGAAGTTTAGTACAACCATAGTGGTAGTGAACAATGAGGAACTATCACCGCAGGAGGAACTCGTACAGGATATCGTTTCAATCCTTCAAGTGTTCTCTTGCAGATTGTACGGGCTTCGTAAGTATAAAAAGCAAATAGAAGGAGATGAGGATATTGCTAAAGAGCTTCAGGACAGAAATAAATCCAACGCCGGAGCAAAAGGCTAAGATTAACCGGACTATCGGCACTTGCAGATATGTCTACAACTTCTACCTCAGTCATAACAAGGAATTGCACGATAAAGGCGAAAAGTTTATGACAGGCAGAAGCTTTAGCGTCTGGCTCAATAACGAATATATCCCTGACAATCCTGACAAAGCATGGATCAAAGAGGTATCTTCAAAAGCCGTAAAGAAGTCTATTGAGGACGGTTATACTGCATTTACAAGGTTTTTCAAGCATCAAAGTGCCTTTCCGAAATTCAAAAAGAAAGGCAAATCGGATGTAAAGATGTATTTCGTAAGGAACAATCCGAAAGACTGTATGTGCGAAAGACACCGTATCAATATTCCGACACTGGGCTGGGTAAGACTTAAAGAAAAAGGCTATATTCCTACATCTAAGGACGGATGGAAAATACGAAGCGGTACAGTATCCATCAAAGCCGGCAGGTACTATGTATCTGTTCTTATTGAAATCCCGAATACCAGGATAACAGGAAGTGCCGGCGAAGGCATTGGAATCGACTTGGGGTTAAAGGATTTCGCCGTCATGTCAAACGGCAAGGTCTATAGGAACATCAACAAGTCAGCAAGATTAAAGAAGCTGGAAAAGCAGCTGCGTAGAGAGCAGAAATGTCTCTCCCGCAAGTATGAAAATGAAAAGAAAGGAGGAGCCACTCAGCGGGCAAATATACAAAAACAAAAGCAAAAGGTACAGAAACTTTATCATAGGATAGATAATATCCGCACGGATTACATCAACAAGATAATAGCAGAGACAGTGAAAACCAAGCCGTCTTACATAGCTATTGAAGACTTGAATGTATCAGGGCTGATGAAAAACAGGCATCTTTCAAAGGCTGTTGCATCACAGAAGTTCTATGAATTTAGAGCAAAATTAAAAAACAAATGTGATGCCGAGGGTATTGAATTAAGAATTGTAGATAGATGGTATCCGTCTTCTAAAATGTGTCACTGCTGCGGCAATGTCAGGAAAGACCTGAAACTTTCGGACAGAAGATACCGCTGCTCATGTGGTTACATTGAAGACAGAGACTTTAATGCAAGCCTTAATTTAAGAGATGCTATAACTTACGAGATTGCATAGCAAGGCAAGCGTAAGTATGTACCGAAGGCTATTTCGGGAATTTACGACTGTGGAGTGTAAAAGAACCTGCGAGTAGCGTGCTTATGTAAGCCGCAAAAGCATACACCCTGAAGCAGTAAGAAGTATCCGCGAGGACTTCAATTTCTCGATGTGTTTAGGTATATTTAAACACATTTTGAGTGGCAGATAGCAGTTATGGCAACGCACATAACAAACAAAAAAAAGCGAAAATCGGCAGTCATTGCCGTGATTGTGGCACTGGCCATCGTGCTTTCCGGCACCTTGGCATGGCAGAGCATCAGCCAGACGGCGAAGAACGAGGTCAAGACCACGATCAACCCCGGCGGACGACTGCACGATGATTTCAGCGGTCCCGGCGGCACGAAGGACATCTATGTAGAGAACTTCGGCACCCAGGATATCTACGCCCGCATCCGTCTCGACGAGTACATGGAACTCGGCAAGGGTGCCGGCACGGGCGACCCGGGCAGGGAAGCAGAGTCCCTTGTTTACGGCGCGAAGTTTGACGATGTAACCACATGGACGACCCACATCCCCGGAGGAACCTCCGCAACCATCGGCGACGGCATGGAAAGTAGCTGGGTGAACAATAAAGAGACCTTCCATAAGTATTGGGAGTGGACCATGGGCGGCGAGACCACCTATATGCCAACCTTTAACCTCGACAACGAAAGCCTGACCGCCGACATCAACGGCACCATGGCGGGGGGTAGCAGCGGAAAGGACTACGGCGATTTCGTGGACTACACGCTGGAAGAAAACGCTAGCAAGACGGCACAGGCAACCTATTCCAATGAAGACAAAAGCAAAACAACTGTCGAGGAAACACACACCGTTCAGAAGACCCTGAATGCACAGGTCATCACCATGGCGGAGTACAACAGCCTGAGTGACAAGCTGGCATTTGAGGGCTGGGTGTACGACAGCGACGGCTGGGCGTACTGGTCTCAGCCCATCGCTCCCGGCACGGCCACCGGCCTGCTGCTGGACAAGATTGACTACGCCACCAAGACCTCTGCCACCGGCAGAGAGGTATCGATGATACCGCAGCAGGACTCCTACTATGCCATCAACGCCGTGGCGCAGTTCATTACCTATGAAAACATCGGCACAGAAAAAGGCGCAGACGGCTTTTATTCCGAGGGAGGCACGCCGCCCTCTCCGGACGCGCTGGCGCTGCTGAGCAGCATCGGCGTGGACATCGGCTCGGTGACGCTCAGTAAGGT
>CAVJCN010000315.1:0-3113 GCA_963647945.1 Absicoccus sp.
CGTACCTAATCAATTTTTCACTCTTTTATCTGTCCATATTTCTTGACAAGTTTCAATTTTCACACATTTGCAATACGGCATTTCCATCACTACAATGAAGTCAGGTCAAAGGACGGAGGTGCCTGATATGTTCAGACGCAAAAATGATAAGCGAATTGTTGAGTTAAATCCGGAAGAGCTCCGGCTCGCTAAATATGCGCTCCTGGGGTTCCGAAATAAGCTGGTCACGCGGGGCAAACCAACCGAAGATGTCAATGAGCTGCTGCTGAAAATCATGAAATAACCAATGATAGCTGCAGGGAATCAAAACCTTGCGGCTATCATAAACTAATGAGGTCGATAATCTAAAAATGTGCGTGGGGCAGATTGGATTCGCCCATGAAATGTGCATCGTGGATTGACAATCGCTCATGTTTTGTGTATAATGAAGCAAAAACCTCAAGCCGGAGAGTGATGCAGATGTATTTGAGAAGAAAAGTTGATGCTTTCTTAGAGGAATGGAAAGCAGATAAAAACAGAAAGCCCCTTATTGTCAAGGGGAGCCGTCAAATAGGCAAAACGGAATCGATCCTGCATTTTGCTGCCGATCATTACGAAAATGTGATCGAGATCAATTTTGTCCGTGATGAGAAATACAAGGGAATCATTGCGGACGGATATGAAGCTGCTGACATTATCAAGAATATTTCACTCATTGACCCGACAAAGAAGTTTGTGCCCGAAAAGACGCTGCTCTTCTTCGACGAGATCACGGAGTTCCCTGAGATTGCAACATCGCTCAAGTTCTTCTGCATAGATGGGCGGTTTGATGTGATTTGCAGTGGGTCAATGCTGGGAGTCAATTACAAGAAGATCGAAAGCAACAGTGTAGGGTATAAAAAAGACTATGAGATGTTTTCGCTGGATTTCGAGGAGTTCCTGTGGGCAAAGGGCTATGGAGATGACACGGTAGAAAACCTGCTTTCCCACATGAAGGAATTTACGCCTTTTAGCGAGTTGGAGATGAATGTCTTCCATTCGCTGTTTCTGGATTACAATATCCTTGGCGGAATGCCTGCTGTCGTCGCGGAGTATATCGAGCGAAACACCTTTGAGGGATCGCTTGATACGCAGAAGCAGCTCATAGCGGACTATAAAGAAGATATTCGCAAGTATGCCACCGGAATCGATCAAACAAGAATTATCAATGTGTTCAACCGGGTCGCACCGCAGCTTGCAAGGGAAAACAAAAAATTCCAGATTTCTAAGGTGGCGACCGGCGCAAGATTTCGGGATTATCGAGGATGCGCGGAGTGGCTTTCGGATGCAGGTATGGTCAACATCTGTTACTGCATGGAGTTTCCGGAACTGCCGTTGGGAGGTAATTACGAGCCCGACACATTCAAGCTGTATTTTGCGGATACGGGTCTTTTGGTATCCATGCTGGATGATGAATCGCAGGAGGATTTAAGAGCCAATAAGAACCTGGGTGTTTATAAGGGAGCCCTCTATGAGAACATGGTAGGAGAAGCTCTCATCAAGCAAGGATATAAGCTGTTCTATTACAAAAAAGAGGATTCCACTCTGGAAGCCGATTTCTTCATTCGTTCAACCGCATCTTTGATTCCTGTTGAAGTAAAGGCGAAAAGCGGGCGGGCAAAATCAATGAAAACATTGATCAACTCTGATCACTACCCGGATATCAGATACGGGATTAAGTTGTCAAAGAACAATATTGGGCATGAGGATAGGATATACACCTTCCCGTACTTCTGTGCATTCCTGCTGAAAAGATTTATGGCTGGTTTTCACGCTGAAGAAGAAGCGGAATAACGAAGACAGCACGGGGAACATACAGCAGAAAAAATCTGGTAAAAGTTCCCTGCAAAACGGAATACAACCTGATTCGACCGTCCATTGAAAAAGTGGACGGTCTTTCTTTTGATCAAAGTTCACTTCCGTTGAGAACTTGGCTAAAAATAAGTCCAACTTATCAATTGAAATGCTGCACAGCCGCCGGTGATTCCCTCATCGGCGGCTAAATCTTTATGAAGGAGGGCATATGAGAGAAAAAATTTCGGAAGCTCAGCAGAAGCTTCGGAAAGAGTACAAAGCTACAGGGATGACAGAAGAACAGATCCTTGAGATGTATGAGTATGCCACCCGTTTTACGGGTGGTCATGACTCGTTTTTTCGCGCGCCATTACCGGGGCGAGGCATCAATTTGCCTCGGGATAAGCGACTATGAGCGCGTCGACATCCGACAGGCTGCTGCCGGAGAACGCATACGCGCCGTCACTGTTTTTCCCGAGCGTGACCGTGACGGTCTGCGCGTCGAGGTACTCGGGCGCGACCAGACGCGCGCTGACGAGAGCGGCAAGCTGCTGTGCCCACCAGTCGGCAAAATTCTGCCCGCTGCGGTCAAGCTCACCGGCTGCGACCTTGCGTGCGACCTCCTGAGTGAACACGGGATAATCTTCCTGCGCCACCTGCTGCACCGCCGCTATGGGGCACACCGTGACCTCGACGGTGTAGCCGCCGGCGGTCTCAACGGGCGCTGCGACCTCGTATTTTGCGCAGGCATAGAGCGTGCGCATGAGCTCGGCAAGCGACTGCCGCACCTGCTCGGAGCACGCGTCGAGCTCTATGCTGAAATACCCGGCAAAGACCTCAAGGCTCACCTGTATACCGCGCTCGTAGCTCTCGGCACATTCCTCCTCGGTAATGCCGAGCATGGCGATATACTCCGGCGAGTATTGCCCCAGATAAACGGCGTCGAGCCCGCCCTTGACATATGCTCCGGCGTCGAACGGCACAGGTGTCGGCGTAGGCTCGGGCTGATCTTCACCGCCGCAGGCGCACAAAAGCACAAGGCACAGCGTCAGTGCCGCTGCGCAGATCCTATTAAGCGTTGTTTTCATAGTCAGGTGTCCTTTCTCCCCCTCCGGCATAGGATGGTATTAAAGCCGATCTCCCATCGGCTCAATTTGGGGGGATCATCTTGAGTTATGTACTTATAACGGCTCTGGCCATAGCATTGTGCAGCTTTGTCGGAGCCGTGATAGGTTTTCTGTTTGAAAATATCCCGCCGGCACTGGAGGACGCGTTTTCGGGCGCGGCGGCGGGGATAATGC
>CAVJCN010000316.1:0-3107 GCA_963647945.1 Absicoccus sp.
ATATTCGAGCGTCCAAGAGCCGCATCATGGAATCTCACCAACCTTATTACATATTCACTCTCGCCCAACTCTTCCGCAATTTGGGCAGACACCTCGGGGTGGTTTTTAAAATGATCATGCTTTCCGTCAAACCTCTTTGTTTTCATTTTACCTGCATCGTGAAGCCATGCGGCTTTAATTAATTCCGTGCTTGCTCCATGATCAATACAATATCGCACGACAACTTCTGTATGTCTTCCAACAGAATAAACATGGTGCGGGGATTTTTGCTCGCATTTCCAAGCGCCTGCTTCATGCATATACTTTTCTTCTCTTGTCATATAGCGCATCCTCTCTATACAAGTAAAAAGCAGATTATGCCCGTTAACGTATCTTTGCAGACGCACCAACCTTACGCAATATTTCACACAACAACATGGCATCTTTTTGAGTCATCCCTTTGCCAATAACACAGGGGCAATTCTCGGCCATTCTTTTCGCCTCAGGCTGAGACAAATTCTTATCAAATCTTCGAATTGCTAATGCTGTAACGCCTATGCTCCTACCGCTATTAATAAGATAAACCTCATGCGCAATGGAGGAAATGCGAGGATACTCTTTGCCGCAATAAGGGCAAGCAGAATCTGCGGTAAAAATCTTACGGCATGCACTGTTTGTACACCGCTTCTTCATTTGCTTACTCCTCCAATAACCAGTAATAACTCCTGTTCAATTAAATACTTGAATAATCCCTATGGCCCGGCCTTCGCCGTACATAACTGTCCTCCATTGATATTCAGTCAGCAGGGAGACAAGTCTGAGCCTACAACCCGTCGATCATAGACTTCTTACCCCGGCTTTCGCCAAATCCTGCACAGGATTGATTACCTGCAAATTCACCAGCCATTCAGAATTTGATTGTAGAATTGCCATTCGGCTACTTTTTCTGGACGCTTCCGCTATACTCAAATTTCTCTGATTCAAGGCAAGATGCATTAGAGGCAGTCCCTCTGTCGTGTCAGCGGCCAAACCGGCATCCCTTAGGGTTATTCTCGCACAGCGAGCGTCTATTGTTGCATCCGGAAGATCCAAACCTTTCAATGCAGACAGTTCTGCGACACATGTTCTCGTTGACGGTTCCGTCTTCCTCTAAACATCACTGTTTTCGGGTGACCTTGTCTTACAGGTATCCTTGTATTAAAGGCCAGAGTTTCCATGCGCCTCGAAGCACTGGCATGCTTTATTCATCGAGTTGACCATAGAGATTATTCAAATATTTAATTGTCAATGAACTTCTACAGTGTGATGACTCACAAATAATACCTGAATCATACTTACGACCTGGCCTTCGCCATACATTGCTGTCCTTCACCAACATTCGGTCAACAGGGAGACGAGTCTGAGCCAAAAATCCGTCGATCATTAACTTCTCGCCCCGGCTTTCGCCAAAACCTGTACAGGACTGATTACCTGCAACTTCACCGTCCATTCAGATTGTAAAAATTGCCATTCGGCTACTATTACCGACCACTTTCGTTATACTCGAATTTCTTCGATTCAAGGCAAAACGCATTATTGGCAATCCCTCTATCGTGCCAGCGGCCAAGCCAGCATCCCTTAGGGTTATTCTCGCACAGCGAGCGTCTATTGTTGCGTCCGAAAGCTCCGTACCATTTGGTGCGAGCAACTCTGCGATACATGTTTGTTGTTGACGGTTTCCGTCTTCCTCGAATGCATCACTGCACACGAGCAGATCCGCTTTTGCAGGTATCCCTGTAAAGTGGAGCTAAACTTTCCATGCACCTCGAAGCACTGGCATGCTTTGTTCATCGAGTTGGTCGTAAGCATGATTCAGATATTATTTTTTCAAAGTACATATAGGATATTCGTTTCGTTCATCACCCCCACACCCGGTTTTCGCAAAATCCAATCCTAACTGCATCGGATTTCACCAAACTTTATTCCAGTTGCCATATATAATTATATGGCAAAACACATTGCTTTGTCAACTATGTTATATCGTTGGAAGCCATATCCTTATCGGGCATTAACACTTAGTGTCTTGCTTTTATATACGAAATACATATTGAATCTCCAAATAGAGGGGTTATACCTTAATCCTTTGAATTTCCACAAGTATTCTTGGTTCTGAATACGTAGATAATTTGTAATTCTCCAAGAATGTTT
This sequence comes from Absicoccus sp., assembly GCA_963647945.1. Taxonomy (GTDB): domain Bacteria; phylum Bacillota; class Clostridia; order Peptostreptococcales; family Anaerovoracaceae; genus CAG-238. The sequence continues at coordinate 2,167 of CAVJCN010000316.1, forward strand.
TATACATTCTCGCCCCAAAAAGAAATGGAGAGTTTCTCTTAGCAGCCAGTTCCCGGTTTTGCAGCTCCTTACTTAAAGGCTTTTATTACCAAATTTCATCGATCAACGAGCTATAGAGTTTTTTGTAGTACGAATAACTTCTGCTCATATCCTCATCGAGAGCGTGGCGGCGAATCCGACGATTCGTGATTTTTGCGGCATCCTTATCCTTCGGCCCAAGAGCGTAACTGCCGCGAATGGGAAAGGCTGCCCCGTGATACTTCCGAAGATCTCCTCGGAGTGAAAGAAATACTCGGGTATAAGGGTTAAAGGAATAGGTCATCTTCGGATCATAAAAATCTCCGTCATTATAAGTGGGAAAACAAAGATAAATAGCGGGACTGCAACGCGTACCATGCCGCTTAGAATAATCCATGTCAGGATTAATGCTAAGAAATCGGCGAACCAATTTCTTTTTGTACTCACGCTTTTTGACCCACGAGCAATCAATTTGGCGGAATGCCTGTTTATTGGCGGGCATTACATTCCTGACCGGCTCGATATTAGCATCAATTGCCAGCTTTTCATGATAGGCAGGATTGCGCTCAAAGTTGTCCAATGCACCAGGCATTTCATACCAGTTAATCATACTAAGATCCTCCTCATATCTGTTCTAACTCTAAATACGAGGAGGATCTGGATTTTTCCACACTTTTGTTGTTTAGTCTATCGCGTCATCAATAGCTTCGACAGCATAATCCTTTGCAAGCCATTCGGGGAATCCGTCAATGCTCTTTGTCAAAAGCGTGACTATGCTTTTTATGGAACCCAAACTGCTCTGCTCGATTTTCTCATGTCGAAGTAGGAAAAAATGAACTAAGTAGCCTTCGACTTCATCTTTGCTCCCGAGATTCTCCCACCAGGAATCAGCTCCGCTCAGTCTATCCGGCAACAAAGAAAAC
>CAVJCN010000317.1:0-1882 GCA_963647945.1 Absicoccus sp.
GGGAAAGATTGTATTTATCCACCGAAAATGTTACTATTGCTTTATAGGTAGAAAAATTGCCGATGCGGCATTTTACGAGGGAGGAAATAGTGATGAAATTACTTGTTATAGGCGGTTCGGCAGGAGGTGCGTCCGTAGCTGCCAGAGCGCGCAGATTGAATGAAGAAGCTGAAATTACGATTTTTGAAAAGGGCAGAGACGTTTCGTTCTCGAACTGCTCGCTTCCGTATTTTACCGGCGGAGTTGTGGAAAGCAGCGAAGACCTTATCATGATGTTTCCGGAGGATTTCAAGGCAAAACACAATATCGACGTTTACACCCAGACCGAAGTATTGTCGATAGATCGGGATAAAAAAACAATTTCTGTGAAGGACCTGCGCAGCGGCGAGATAAGAGAAGAAGCTTACGACAAGCTGGTGCTGGCAACGGGTACGGAACCGGTGCTTCCAAAGAGCATCGCGGGCATAGATTCCCAAAATGTATTCACCATTCGCAATGTGACGGATATCGAGCGTCTGCAGGCAAAGCTTACCCAGGCATCCACAAAAAACGTTGCGGTAGTAGGCGGCGGCTTTATCGGCGTGGAGGTCGCGGAAAATCTGCGCAGAATAAACAAAAATGTCACCCTGATAGAGGGAACGGAACAGATTCTGGCGCCTTACGACTACGATATGGTTCAGGTTTTGCACAAGGAGCTTGACGACAACGGCGTTTGCCTCCATGTATCTGCAACGGTAACCGCAATCGCGGATGGAAAGGTTAAGGCGGTACAGGACGGAAAGGAATTTGAAGTTCCGGCAGATGCGGTCATCATGGCGGTAGGCGCAAGACCGAAGACCGAACTCGCAAAGGCTGCGGGGCTTACCATCGGCGAAACCGGCGGAATTTGGGTTGACCACAATTACAGAACCAGCGATAAGGACATCTACGCCATCGGCGATGCCATCGAATCCTACAATGCCCTTGCCCACGCACCGGGCAGAATCGCACTGGCAGGACCTACCCAGAGACAGGCAAGAGCAGCGGCGGACCATATTTTCGGAATCTGCGACGCAAACAAGGGCTATATCGGCTCCTCATGCATCAAGGTTTTCGGCAAGAACGCGGCTTGCACGGGACTTTCCGAAAAAGAAGCAAAGCGCCTGGGCTATTCCTATGACTCGGTTTTAGTATTTCCGATGGACAAGGTGGGACTTATGCCCGGCGCAAACTATATGATATTCAAGCTCGTATTCGAGACGCCGACGGGACGCATCCTCGGAGCGCAGGCAATCGGCACAGGCGAGTGCGACAAGCGTGTTGACGTAATCGCAGCCATGATCACCATGGGCGGAACCTTGGAGGATCTGAAAGAACTGGAACTTTGCTACGCTCCGCCGTTCTCCACCGCAAAGGACGTTGTAAACATGGCGGCGCTGGTGGGGCTTAACGTGCTTAATGGAAGAATCAAACAGGTTCATGTGGATAAAGTAAGAGAACTCGTGGAGCAGGGCGCCTATATTATCGACGTAAGAGGAGCCGGAGAGCTGAAAGCCGGACATCTTAAGGGCGTGCATCACATTCCGCTCAATGAACTGAGAGACAGACTGGACGAAATTCCAAGGGATATTCCGGTATATCTGCATTGCAGATCCAGCCAGCGTTCCTATTACGCCAACTGCACCTTGATTGAAAACGGTTTTACCAACGTTTATAATATCAGCGGTTCTTTCCTTGGAATCAGCTATTATGAGTATTTCAACGACAAAACCCAAGGGAGAGAGCCGATCGTAACCCAATATAATTTTGCCTGATTCCGATTATGGCGGATATGGCGGAACTGATGAAGCGCTATAAGCCTTTTATGAATTTCCGGTGAAGATTTAGCAATGAAATCACGAAA
>CAVJCN010000317.1:1892-2414 GCA_963647945.1 Absicoccus sp.
AAGAAAAATGCTTCGAACTATGGTAAAATACTTAACAAAGAATTAACAAGGCAAAACAGAAACATAGAAACAAAAGCGAAACAAATATCGAAAGCTAAAGAGTAAAGAGTAAAGTCCCTTACGGGGCGATTACATATAGGAGGCTCATATGGTAGAGAAGGCTGTTGCAGAGAGAATTGACGGCATCGTCAGCGAAATTGCTCCCGAAATAAAAGGGCTTGCAAAGAAAATTTTTGACAATCCGGAAACGGGCAAGAACGAGGTAAAAGCCTGTCAGTGGCAATGCGAACTTCTTGAAAAATACGGCTTTGAGGTTGAAAAGGGATTTTGCGGAATACCGACGTCCTACAGAGCCGTATACAAAGGCAAGAAGCCGGGTCCAAAGATTGCCATGCTGGCAGAATACGACGCGCTTCCGGGCATCGGACACGCCTGCGGACATAATTTGATCGCCGCCATGTCGGTGGGAAGCGGAATTGCAATGCGGGAGTTTGCCGACGAATTGGGGGCGGAGATTTATGT
>CAVJCN010000317.1:2424-3102 GCA_963647945.1 Absicoccus sp.
TATGTAATCGGAACCCCTGCGGAAGAAAGCGACGGCGCAAAGGTTGAAATGTCCGAAAAGGGCGCCTTTGACGATATGGACGTTGCCATGATGGCGCACCCGTCTTTCAAGGATGCGGAATCCATGAACACCTCGGCAGTAGGCTGCATTCAGGCAGAATTTTTCGGCAAAACAGCTCATGCGGCGGCTTGTCCTGAGGAGGGAATCAACGCTTTGGATGCCATGATCAACTTCTTTAATCTGATGAACGCTTTCAGACAGCAGACCAAACCGGACGTGAGATTTCACGGCGTTATCAAAGAGGGCGGACTTGCTCCTAACGTAATTCCGGACTACACCAAGGCGCTGGTATACATAAGAGCCGCAAAGGTGACGGCAATGAGAGAGGTTCGGGAGAGACTCTGCGACTGCGTGAAGGGCGCGGCGTTGGGCACGGGCTGCAAATACAAGATTTCCGAGCCGGAAGCGCCTTTTAAGGACACCTGCAGCAATCAGTATTTGTCGAAGCTTGTGGCAGGCAATTTGGAGATGATGGGACACGATTTGATGCACCTTGATGCAAAGACCACCTCGCCGGGTTCCTCGGATATCGGGGACGTAAGCTATCGCTGCCCGGCTGTTCAGCTCACCTGCGGCATGAATCCAAAGGGCGACAAGACCTATTACGCAGCCCACACG
>CAVJCN010000318.1:0-3092 GCA_963647945.1 Absicoccus sp.
TCTTCCTCCTTCAAGGGGAGTATTGACATATGATAGGGAAAATATACGGGTTGCGAAAATACTGTTTCCTTTCACATTCCATTCACGGTTTCAGTTTTTCTTCGGCTTCCCATTGAAAAAGGAGGTCGCTCCGGTACTGCGTCCTCCCTTTTCTCTTAAACACACACTTTCGTATTGGCTTATGATATTTGGCACCTATCTCGAATAAGTTGCCGTTTTCGATGTTTTGGTCACTTCGTCCACCAATTCACCGTCGTTATAGCAGTATACCGTGAAAAGCAGGAAGTAGGTTCCGCTTTCGCTGACGGCCCTGCGCTTGGAGAATGTGAAAACTGTATTCCTTTCCTCCAAATCCTCGCTGTAGGTCTTTATGACTCTTCCGTCCATCGTTCTAAGCTCCGCGTCGATATGTACCGCATCCGCATAGCTAGACCCTAGCGTTATTACATCCACGGAATACTCCAAAATGTAGTCTTCAATACCCATTGTGGATGTGATGCTACATATGCCCGAATACACCAGCGACTCCTCGGAAGCATAGGCATCCGTCTGCATACCGAATGTCAGAACCAGAATAACCAGCAAAAGTGAAATCAATTTCTTTTTCATAGTCGCAATCCTTTCTTTTTTTAACTTTCACATATTAGATTGCTCGCTATGAAAAATTCTGACAGAGGGCTTACAATTCTTTGATATTTTCGATAAATTCTTTTCCCACTTCATAGGAAGCGTTTGTGTTCACCGTCATTAGGGTACCTTCCCCGGTAAATTCAAACTCGGTTTTTGCTTCTCCCCGGCCGACCAGAACCTCAAAGTCCCCGATCATTTCTGTGCTATATTTCAGGTTTTCATTATCGATATTTTTTTCTGAATTAGCATCCTTATTTTGGGTGAATACTATAATCTCCCCCTCATCGTTTACATAGTGCAGCATATATCTGTATGCATTTTTTTCTTCAGTATCAAACACAAACCCCTCGGGAAGCTCCGATACATAATACTTGAATTCGTTTTCGTTGTTGACTTCTATGTCCTCGCTGTTTTCTCCCAGTATGAGATCCAGCCACCACACCCGCCAGGCATCCGCCTTTGGGGTGGGAATTATTATGCTCCCCACAAACAGGACAAGGAGAAACATCGCGGCAATATCGAGGACGCGCCTCTTCATGCTTTTTTGCTTCTTAAAACGCAGCTTTAAGTCCGGAATCCCCTGATTTTCCGCCTCTTGCTTAATCTGCTCCGCCTCTTCATCATAAATTTCCGCCATGTCATCTGCAAATTTTTTTAAGACTTCATCGGCTTTTCGTTCCGCATCTTTTTCTCTCATATCCATATTAATCCTCCTCATCCCTCAGCATCAATTCCCGGAGCTTGTTCTTTGCCCTGTGGAAGCGTTGCTCTACGGTGTTCACATTTTCACATGTTATTTTGGCAATCTCGCGATAGGACATGGAATATGCTTCCCGCAAGATTATGACATCCACCTCTTTCTTCTTTAACTTGCTCAAGCAATCGTTTACATCTTTTGTAAAGCCGTTTTTCTCCACAAAATATTTGTCCGTCCGACACTCGTTCCTGCTCTGCATGATCTCGACGAGCTTAAAATCCTCCGTTGGCATCTCGCGTTTGTGCTTCTTTAACATTTGCAGCGCATGGTTCTTTGCGACAATGCTGACAAAAGCGTTGGGATTTCTATATTGCTCCGACTTCAGTCTGTCAGGCAGCGCCGCAAGTTTCATAACGACCTCCTGCAAGCAATCTTCGGCAAGGGCGGAATCCTTGAGAATATCCCTTGCAATCATGTAGATAAGACCCTTGTACTCCCTAAAAATTTCTTCGGCATCTCTTTGCATCTGTGCTGTAAAGGTTTTTACTTTCATTTGTTCATCTTCCAATCCTCTTCTTTTCTCTTCCCACCATCTTAGATAAATCCTGTTAAATACCCTCACGCCTTTTAGTCTAAACGCTTTTTGTAAATTTTTCCATGATTAAAACAAGTAGTTTTTGTAATCGTTTAATGCCGGTATCCTTGTATGCCTGTATTTTCCTAAATTTCGGGGCTCGATTTTACTTTAAAATCAGCAATTTTTCCCCGGGAAATACTTGAGCGCTCTCCTTTTCGTTTATCTCCCGTATTTCTGCCATCGTCGTCTTGAACTTCTTCGCTATGCTCCACAAGCTGTCCCCTTCACCGCTTATATACACCGCCATCTTTGATCCCTCTTCTTCCCCGATTTTTTCCTCAAACGCCGGGTTTGTCGGAACTTTAAATGGGACATTCCTCATAATCTGCGCGTTTATAACAACTGTGGCATTAAACTCTAGCTGCTTTCCGTTGATCCTCTCTGCCCAAAAGTCCTTGATGCATACCCGGCTACAGATTATTTCGCCCCCTGCAAGCTGAGGCATTGCGATAAGGCTTCTGAAAGGCAGCTCCTCTTTCAGCGAAATCAAACGCCCCCTTTCCTCCTCCGATCCATGCAAACGGCATATCATTTTCACGGCGATTTTACCCTCTGCCACGATTTTCCCCGGCTCCGCAAAAGCATTGCATTCGCTTATGTCCGCCTTCGTGTAAATTATTTTCTCTATATCTTCCCTTACGGTTTCCGCGGAAATTATTTCCCTCACCGATGTTTCTCCCGCCGCGCTGCCTATCATGCTTCTTCCCTGTTCCTCTTTAAAATCGCAGATAAAGTCCTTCTGGCGGTGATAAGCGTCCGAGATTATCTCTTTTTCGATGTTTTGGTATATCTCTACATATGTGACCAAATCTCCTTCCAGCTGCAGCACCTCTCCTGCCTCTTCGTCCTGAACAATCTTTACTTTCAGATCCCTTGAGTCAAAATAGACGCAGCTTCCGCTGTCCCCCTCAATGTGGCGAATCGATATAAACTGGGTAAATTCAACCTTTTCGGTGACTTGCCGAAGCAGACAGGCATCCTGCGTGCCATCTTCACACACCGCCGAGTATAATAGGTTAACGATGATAAAGCCGTTTATTATTCCTTTCTCCCCTGTCACCTGTTTGTAGTTTTCCGTAACGGCTATGTCCTGCTTTAGGATGTTTTCGATTCTGCAATCATCCTTTA
>CAVJCN010000319.1:0-3077 GCA_963647945.1 Absicoccus sp.
GGGGCACAAACTCCCTTTTCGTGGTGCTGGGAAAGAAGAAAAAGGTTCCCAACTTTCACGAAGACGGCACTTACACGATGCAGGATATAATTCCCATCGGTTTGACGCTGGACGAGCGAATTGCCGACGGATATTACTATTCAAGGACCGTAAAGCTGCTCAAATATCTGCTTGCAAACCCTGAGCTTCTCGAAACGGCAGCAAAGGAGGAAGTGGAATATGAAAGAAGTTAAATTGCGCGGGATGCAAGTCCCGCAGCCAACCAAAGAGGTCAAAACCCCTTGGATCAAGCATTTGGAGGGAGTACCCGCGCACCTGAACTATTTTCAGGGTTCGATGTACGAAAAATTGGCGCAGATCGCCACGAGTTATCCAAACAACATCGCCTATGATTTCATGGGCAGCAAGGTAAGATACGGAGATTTTATAAATAAGGTGGACGAATGTGCAAGAGCTCTTGCGGCTATAGGAGTAAAAGAGGGGGAAAGCGTTACGATCTGTATGCCCAACGCCCCTCAGGCAGTGATCATGTTTTACGCGGTGAACAAAGTGGGAGCTGTTGCCAATATGGTTCATCCTCTTTCCGGCGAAAAGGAAATAGAGTTTTGCATGAAAGAGGCTTCAAGCGTGGTTTGCCTTACCCTCGACCAGTTTTACGGCAAATTTGCAAACATACGGGGCAATGTTCCGATGCGCAGCCTCATAATTACCAGCATCAGAGATGTGCTCAGCCCTGTGAAGAGAAAGGGCTATTACTTAGCGGAGGGACGCAAGATAAGGAAGGTACCGGAAAACGCGGAAATCGTCTGGTGGGAAAAGTTTCTCAGGGACGGCAGCCGCTACCACGGCTCTTTCCATGTGGCAAGGACGGCACAGGATCCTGCGGCGATCCTTTACAGCGGAGGAACCACGGGAAAGATGAAGGGAATTTTGCTTTCCAATCTTAATTTTAACGCTTTGGGACAGCAGATCATCGCCACAAACCCCATGTTTAAACCCGGGGACAAAATGTTGGCGGTTATGCCGATTTTCCACGGTTTCGGACTGGGGGTGTGCATACACTCCATGCTTTCAAGCGGCGGAAGGTGTCTTTTGATACCCCGCTTCAATCCGGAAAGCTACGCAAAACTGCTGAAACGACACAAACCGAACTTTATTGCGGGGGTTCCTACCCTCTACGAAGCGCTTCTCAGGATAAAAACCCTTAAAAGGGTGGATCTTTCGTGCCTGAAAGGGGTTTTCAGCGGAGGCGATTCCCTTTCGATAGAGCTTAAAAAACGCTTTGACGCTTTCCTGGAGGAGCACAATGCCGGCATCCATGTTCGGGAAGGCTACGGAATGACGGAATGCGTTACCGCAAGCTGCCTTACGCCGATTCACTCGGCAAGGGAGGGAAGCATAGGACTTCCATTTCCGGATACATATTACAAAATTGTAAAGCCTCACACAGAGGAAGAAGTACCTTACGGCACCGAAGGGGAAATTTGCCTTTCCGGGCCAACGGTAATGATGGAATACATCAACAATCCGGAGGAAACCGCAGAAACCCTCAGAAACCACAAGGACGGTCTGACTTGGGTTCACTCCGGCGACCTGGGACTCATGGACGAGGATGGATTTATATATTTCAAACAAAGACTCAAGAGAATGATCATAACCAGCGGATATAATGTTTACCCATCCCAGATAGAAAATGTTCTGGATGCCCATGAGCTGGTTCATATGAGCTGCGTTATTGGGATGCCGGATCCTCTTAAAATGCAAAGGGTTGTGGCATATGTTGTGCTCAAACCCGGGGTGCATGTTTCGGAGGATGAGGCTCGCAGGATTCTGCTGAAACACTGCGAAAAGCACATTGCAAAATATGCGATGCCAAAGGAAATACGCTTTAGGGATGCGCTGCCAAAGACCCTGGTGGGCAAGGTAGCATACAGAGTTTTGGAAGAAGAAGAAAAGTTAAAGGGGGAAAAGGAAAAAGATGAAAAATAGGGGTAAGAAGAAATTTATTTCGCTTTTATTGTGCGTGGCGCTGGCCTTTACCGCATTGATCGGTACGAACTTCGCCTATGCGGGGACAAGCGTTTCGCCATTTACAAGCACCACATATAATCAAAACAGCAGATTCGACAATATGCTTGTGGTGAACGGAGTGGATGTTTCGACATACCAAAATTCCATAGATTGGGCGAAGGCAAAGGCAGCAGGGGTTGACTTTGCAATCATCAGAATCGGATATCGGGGATACGGCGCGGCAGGCAATATGCAGCCGGACAACTGGTTCGTGAGAAACATCGAAGCGGCAAAGGCTGCAGGGGTCATGGTGGGAGTGTATTTCTTCTCCCAAGCCCTGAACACATTGGAAGCAACGGCGGAGGCAAAGTACACCCTTGAACTTCTCGGGGATTACGAACTCGACCTTCCGATTTTCATGGACTACGAATTTTCGCCGGTTTCTTCGGGAAGATTTGTAAGCGGCACTGTCACGAAGATTCAAGCGACGGCAAATGTCAAGGCATTTTGCGAATACATAAAAGCCAACGGTCACGAGGCGGGGCTTTATGCCAACCTGAATTTCCTCAACAAAACCGTTGACGGCGAGGCTCTGGGAAAGCTCTATCCGATTTGGGTGGCACAGTATTACAGCACTTGCAATTACGACTACGACTATAATTATTGGCAGTACAGCTCCAGCGGCAGCGTCAGCGGAATTGACGGACGCTCCGATGTGAATTTTCTCTATCTTGCAAAGGAAGCAAGCAAGACTTCGGACTATTCCATTGCGGACTGTAATGTAAGTCTGAACGGTTCATCAAGCTATCCTTACGCGGCGGGAACGGCTTATTCCCCAAGCGTTTCGGTATATCATAACGGGATATCTCTGACCCAGGGGGTGGACTACAATGTCCGCTATATCGGAAATTCCAAGGCAGGCACGGCTTATGCCATGGTAATCGGCAAAGGAAATTACACGGACTACAAGCTGATTTCCTTCAGCATTACGCCAAGCAGCGATCTTTCGGGGATCAACATCAAGCAGCCAAAAGACCGCAAATATACCGGAAGCGAAACAAAGCCTT
>CAVJCN010000320.1:0-3073 GCA_963647945.1 Absicoccus sp.
GCCTTGGGGTTCGACACCTTGGCAGCGCAGGCTGTCCTCCGATTACGGGAGCGTTATCCGCAGATCTGTCTGATTCTTGTGCTGCCCTGCCTTAACCAAACTCGGGGCTGGCCACAAGCGGATATCGACACCTACGAAGAGATCAAGCGCTGCGCAGATAAGGTGACTTACACCTCGGAGCACTATTTTCAGGGCTGTATGCAAAAACGCAATCGGCATCTTGTGGATAACAGCAGCGTCTGCATTTGCTATCTGACGAAACCCACCGGCGGCACGGCCTATACCGTTAATTATGCCTCGGAGCATGGGCTAACGATAATCAATATTGCTAAATAGCTATCGAATAAAAGATCATATGCCCTTCTCACATGCAACTAAACTATTACCGAAAAAGGTGCGACTATTTTACTGCACCTTTTCTCTACTTGAGCTGTAATTCAATCAAACCTATTGAAAACCGCGTATAAGAATGGTATAATATACAATGTATTTTTATGCCGATGAGATGGCGATGCTAATCCGCGCTGTATGGAGGTATCCCATGAAGGTTCGCTATGATAAGCTGTGGAGGCTAATGAAGGACAACAAAATGAAGAAAAGCGATTTATCAAAAGCTGCGGAAATAAGCTCCTATGCAATGACAAAACTAAATAATGATCGCCCTGTCAGCATGGAAGTAATGATTAACCTCTGTAAAGTCTTTCACTGTGATATAGGGGATTTAATGGAAGTAATCGAAGAAGACTAATTGGAGGCGTTATTATGGACATGGATCGGGTTAGAATAGCCGATGTGATTACAACTGAATACTCGGACTTTCTCTCCTTTTGTTCCGCGTCTGGGAAGATATTTATTTCAGAATTAACGAATGTTGATTTTGTCGCTTTTAGAACGAGTTCCGGGCAATCACGCGACTATATAAAATCGATAAGAGCAATGCTGGACAATCCAACTGTTGTCGCAACTACTGAAGTTGACGCCGTCCAGAAAGGTTCGGAGAGCGTAAAAAATGAGTTGCAGGGAGCCTCCTTTGATGTGGGTAAATACCTCGCTCTTGAAGATCAGTCAACAACATCTAAATTAGAATCTCCTTCATTGATACAGCCGAATGAACAACCTGAAAAAAATTTAGAAGCTGCTCCTGATGAGGCCAGCTGTTCTGACAGCAAAAATGATACTGAGAATGAAACGGCTGATAGAACGACAGGAGAAATTGTAGTTACATCAACAGAGACGGAAACTACTGCTTCGAGTTCAACAGATCCTTCTAATGACAGTGAATATACACTCGCATACCTGCTTGATGTAAATCCTTCGTGGTTTGAAGATGTAAGCATTATTGCTCTCAATTTAGGTGTTCGCCCGACTAACTGCTTAAACAATGCAAAGATTAAGACGATTGCTGAAGTGTTGGTCAGAACCACCGACGAGTTAAACACCATTAAAAACATGGGCGCGAAGTCGGTCAACGAGATAGTGCAAAAAGTCAAGGATTATGTGTCTGATCCTGCAAATATAGATAAGGCGACTATCTCATCTGTTTCCAATCACACCTCAAAACATGAGCGGATAGAACTTGACACTGCATTCAAGAGTACTCTTGAAGCTATGCTAATGGGTGATGAGTACTCAACAGAGGACTTCAGTAACAATCAACGAGGGCATTTTGAAAAACTGAAAGATGCTTCAGAAGTTGTGGGAGAAGATATTTGTCTTGAGGCATATCTAAACCCAGAATATGTACTCACTATATGCAATGCCCTTATGGAGCTTGCTACACCGTATATTCAGTATAGAAATGCTATGAACGAAGCAGTCCAAAAAATTAGGAATTTGCCAGACTCCATGCGTCAGCTAAAGGCAATGCCGTTTATCTGGGCTTACTCTGCAACGGCTGGTGAAAAACTGCCATATCTTTTGTCTGAATGTTCAGATGATACGACCGTTGAGCATATTCCGCTTCTCTATGAGAAATTGAGAAAAGAGGAAAATATGGCTGAGCTAACATCTGATACGAATAAGTTTCTCGGATGGCTCAATTTTGATGTTTTCACGCTTATTTCTTCTATCTCGGCAAACATTCGTAGCATTCTCGCTGGAAGAAACGAAAGAGCAATAGAGGTATTTGCGTTTCGGTCTAAAGGCGAAACACTTGAAGCAGTAGGCTCCTTGTATGGTGTAACACGCGAACGCATCCGACAAATAGAGAACAAAGTCCATAGGACCTTCTGGAATGTATATGGGAAGCAGAAGTATGATCTCATTATGCTTGTCTATGCTTTGCGGAATGGGGATAATGTTCTGCATTTTGATGAATTGAAGGACACGCTGGGTGACGAATTTGCAACTGTTCTTTGGGCTTGCATAAAGCACAATCAAGAACATGAGCATTATTATTACTCTAAGACGCTTGATGCTATCGTAGTCAAAACGGATGATGCAGAAGATATGAGCGAGACCGCTCTGCTTTCGACGATAGGAGACCTTCTTACAACTCTACCTGATGTAATGCTGGCTTCGGAGAAGGAAAGCACTCTTGCAGAACTGGCAGTAAAAAATTCGATTCCCCAAGAGGCGTTGAACGGCGTCTTTGATAGTATCTATCGGCAAACAGAAAACTTCCTGCATAAAGGCCGCCTTACGGTTGTGTTTATGTGTGAATATGTTCTGAAAAACCGCTTTCAAGTAGGCTTCAAAATTGCAGATGACTTTGAATCAGAGCGGTTTAAGCAATACATGGTCGAACTCTTCGGAACATGTGCAAAAGCTATTACCGCGAGAGCTATTGATGCTGATGTCAGTAGAATTGGTGTACTTTGCGACCGAGGAAAGTATATCCACCCGGATTATTTGGTTGTGGACTCAAGCGTTATCGATGCTATAAACGATTATATCGAGGCGTCCCCGCGTGCACTCATTCCGTATGGTGAGCTCTTTGATGCGCTAAAAGAAAAGTTTGAGGGCACACAGATTACGAACAGATTCCTCCTTCAAGGAGCATTAAAGAAGTATGGGTGTAGATTTAGTACGGGCAGAGATTTTGTTCGCAAAACCAAATCGGTAACTTTTGTGG
>CAVJCN010000321.1:0-3067 GCA_963647945.1 Absicoccus sp.
CATGTACTCTATGCAGGACTTCAGCGAGCATTGTCAGAAGTATCTTGATAAGAACCCCGGTAACAGAAGAACACGCGGTAATGAGAGAAAACGTATCGTAGGAGAGATTAAGGCCGCTCTTGATAAGCAGATCAAGTGGCTTGATGAGAGCTTCGGCGAGAAGTTCCACGAGAATGACCACGAGTGGGTTGATGTACAGAAGGTAGAGAAGAACGGTAAGGTAGGAATTAAGCTTTCTTACAGAGATCTTTCCGGGCTTAAGGATGAGTCTGTAAATAGAACATCAAGACCGTCGAATCAGAATCCTGTGAAGGAAAATGCAAAGAATGGTCCCGCAATCTGATTGATGGGATTGACATATGAGGAGGAGCTCCGCACCGCACGGGGCTTTTTCTTTTTGTTGAAATCATATCTCAGCACAGGGATCAAGCATGGTCATCCTGCTTTTCAGTCAATGCAACAGATCCACCAGAGAAATTTGATTCCGCCAATCGTTTAGTTGATGATGTTGTTGTGTCAAAAGCTACAATACCATCAACAAGCTTGCTGATGCAGATCGACAGCATAGGATTTGATTGTGTGAGAACCATCGTTGATGCGGAAGAGTATTCGCATTTCGTTTACAGATACAGGTAAATGCTCATTCAATACGATCCTCGATGGCATCCTTTGCTGTCAGGACTTATATCATTTTTAGATAGGTTGTTTGCTCCGTCTTAGGGATGCTCAGCGCATCCATGGCTTGTTCAGCTGTTAACTTTAAATTCAGCATCAACTTCTTGATATGCTCCAGTGTAGTCCTTTCTCTGGACTCTCGTGCTTCCTGTTCCAAAGCTTCTTCCATGATCTTACACATATGCGCTGTCTCCGCTCCGCTTCGGTCGGTGCTAAGCGGCGTCCACTGGACGCCAGCACCCTTCCTCTGATTCTTTCAGGTATTTTGCTTTCTTCTTAATCAAATCATAACACATTTCATCCGGATCGGAACACCGGAAATCATGCATCAGTTTCCCGATTTCGGAATCTCCTTCATACGCACCGTTTACATAGACGATATGTCGTCTATCCGGAAACCGTTCCCCGGAAGTGAAATTCATACTTCCGATGATATAGTAAGGCTTGCCCTTTCCGAATACATCCTTCTCCGTGATGAAGATAATGTAGGTGGTCGGCAGTTCCTCGAACTCCTGTCCGGCATCCAGATTCTCTATATCCATCACACTGGAATGATATCTGGCCCGCTCAGGTCTTGCGCCGTCACTGGCTCTCTGCACTTCGATGTCGTAATTCACGCCTTCGGCGTCTGTGGCTGCTGCATCAAGGCAAATTGATCTGGCACCGGTCACACGCTTCATGTCGGCCTGGGTTTCAATCTTCGTGATGGAAAGATCCTTCTTATCTAAGATGATCCTCAGCACCAGCTCCGTCAGTGCTATGTTGTCCTTGAACAGGCATCTCATAAAGGTATCGTCCATTGGACGCATGCCGCGAAGTCGGATGAGATTATCTTGATGCCGTTTTTCAATTGCCTGTAATTTCAGATCGGTCATGGTACTCCTCTAATAATTCAGAACAAATGGCCTCTGTTTCTAATTTTACCAGTAATATGACGTATAGTCAAAGACATTATTGAAAATTGATGTGAATCCTATGGTATAATTCAAAATAGGATATTAGATAAGCAACGATTTATTTGGTGTGACGCTTGGCGTTAAGAAAAAGATGAAAGAAAAACATGAGTAGTAGAAAATTCGAAGAGTGGATTTCGAAGCACATAGGCTTGGTCATATGTATGTGCATCTTCCTTGGCATTGGAATGCTGGTCGCTTATCGGGATCAAAAAATATATTGGGAAACCGAGGTGAAATGCAAAGTAGAAGGATGCCAAAATGACGGACTGACTGACCATGACTATTGCGAGGACCATACCTGTCAACATGAGGACTGCTACAACCTTCGCGTGGACGACAGAATTTATTGTGAAGCACATATCCATTGCAAATACAAGAACTGCTGGCGAACATTGCGAGAAGGGGAAGTGGACTACTGTGAAAGGCACCAAAAGGTCATAACCCGTCGCGAATACGAGGCCTGGAAAAAGGAAAAATCTGAACAAAAGGCAAGAGAAGCTGCAAGAGAGGCTGCACAACAAAAGAAAAAAGACGAGGAAGAACAGGCAATAAGGCGGCAGGAGCATATGGCGATTAATCGTCAGAGACAGGCTGCGACAGAAAAATCATGGATGGAGTTCCTATGACAGCGGATACAACGGCGTGTATGATAACGGGGACTACGATGACCGGAGGTATCGGAAAGACTCAGAGTATGCCAATGGCGTTGACGACGCTATAAACGAGCTTGGGGATGATTGGTAGAAGCAACAAACAGAGGTTGATTCAAGAAACTTTGATCTAAAGAAAAGTGGATGATTTCCTAATTAGAAACCGCCCACTTTTCTTAGTTTAATGTGGAGAACAAAACTTCGCTGGTGAACGCAAAGGAGTATCGGCCATTAGGTTCGATAGATTGCATTGACGCCATACTTCTCGTAGCTACCTTTGTCGTAATTAGATATGAACTCTCGATCATTTTCCCATTTCGAAATAGCGGCCTCAAATCTATGCTGATATTGCCTCTGGCTAATAAAAAAGTCCAAGTAACTGATGATCTCACCCTTTGTCAGAATTTGGTTGTCAATTAAAACGGCAAGGATTTTATGCCTTATTGTTTCGGTGAGGCCGTCCTGTGTTGATACATTATAGCCATACTGCATCAAAATTGACTCATGTGCCAGTTTCATACCTCCTGCATAATTGCACCCTTTTAAATATGTTTTTTCATCGCTCACTCTGCAGATCGGCGTACCCCGTTTTTTGAGTTGTTCATATGTGCTTTCCATTATGAAGAAAATATTACAGCTTGAACAATATCCTGCAGGAACAGTTGTGTTAATAACCTCGCCTTTCTTATTTATGATGGAAATGACAGCTTCGATATTTTGAAGCTTGTGATCATCATGCATGCATTTAAAAACACTTCTTCGGACGACGAAATCTTTGACTCTGAT
>CAVJCN010000322.1:0-3064 GCA_963647945.1 Absicoccus sp.
ATTCAACAAAATTCGCCGCGCTTTTGCATCTTAGACAATATCTTACCGGCTTCCATTCTGCCATCACCTGCACCGGCATTATGGACAGAAGCAGGCAGCACATAAGCACAATACTCAAGATTTTCTTTTTCATTGTCATCTCCTCCTGCTTTTTCTCATATTTGGAAATTGTCGTACACACACTAACTCAACCTTGTTGTATCATAGAATATTATGCACAGGGTGAGCAGAAAGCTTAAAGACCGTTTCTTTATCTCGCCTCCTCCAATTGGTATTACGGCAGATTCTTTCACCGAGGCACACGCCGTGTCTGTGCGTTGGCGGACAAAGGCTGTTGTGGTATGTGTGTAACACATACCACAAGGGATATCCCTTGTGCTTTTTACTTCTGTTTTATTCCTCGCCGCCGTCACGCGACAGCTTGAAATCAAATTTCATTTCCAGCATGGCAAACAGCTTCTGTATGACCTTTGTCGCTATCTCCTTGATATCCAGCGCCGCGACAAAGGCAAGCACCTGCGCCTGCTCCTCTTCCGGCACCCTGTATACACGCATGGCTGCCGTCAGAAAGCGGCTTAGCTTGTGCTCCAGCGGGAAGTGGATGTCACACTTCCGTGCCATGTAATTGCGCATCAGCCCCGAGGTGCCGATCTCCATCTCGTAAAAGTCGCTCTCGGCATAGTCGGGGAAGTTTGCGCCGAAGATCTTTTTCAGCTCCGCCGTGGTATGCAGATAGATATATTCCGCCGTGTCCGGCAGGGAGTAAGCCTCGGTGTACAGCTCCCGGAGATTTTCGTTCAGTTCGGTCAGTGTAAGCTGTATTGCCGTCTCCACCGCATAGATGTAAACCGGCGGCAGCTTGTCGCCCGCAATGCTTCTTGCCACGCCGAACTGACCGCCGAACATCGTTTCCACCAGTTCCAGCAGAATTCTATCCTTGGTTGGAAAAAGGTTCAGATAGCTTCCTCTTGCAACACCCGCTTCCTCGACGATTTGACCGACAGAGGTTTTCCTGTATCCCTGTTCCAGGAACAGACGAACACATACGGTGAGGATTTTCTTTCTTGTTTCGCTGCTGTCTCTCCGCATAGACACCACCTTCAAAGATGTTTTGGTATTTGTACTAATAGTATCATAAACCGCCCGTAGAGTCAATCGCTTTGCAGAAAAATTTCCCGCGGTTTTAAGCCGTGAAACGCGAAGGGAGAAGGCAGACCGTCTTCTCCCATGTTTGATGTGCTGTTGTGCCGCCGGGCGGTTGAATCAGGAACCCGCCCCGCGTTGATGATCTCCGCGCATGTTTTTTATCCTTAATTGGCTTTGCTTTTCACATTCTCTTTCCCGCCGATGGAGAGCAGGAGATTGAGAAGGATGCCGAAAATCGCGGCGCCCGCGATGCAGGGGACCTGCATGCCGAACAGAGGAATGTTGCCGCCGAACGCATATTGACCGCCGATGCCAATGACCATGACGGAGGCAATGACTGCAATATTTTTGGAGTCGAACATGTCAACTTTTTTGTCGATCATAATGGCAATACCCTGTGCAGCGATAGCTCCGAACAGGTAAATCTCTAACCCACCGATAACAGCAAGCGGAATACCGTAAATGACCTTGATAAGCGGCGTGAAGCAGGAAACGATCATGGCAATGACGGATGCTGCAATGAGTACCGGAACAGAGAACACCTTGGTGATCGCCATCGTGCTGATATTCTCGCCGTAGTTCGTGCCGGCAGGGCCTCCGATCACACCGGAGATCATATCGCAAAGGCCGTCGCCGATAAGATTCTTGTGCAGAAGCGAGGCCATATCGATCCTGCCGCGGCCTTTTTTCTTCGCCACATCATTGACATAAATGTCAAGCTGATAGATATGCGCTGTTGATTCGGGGATCGTCGCAATGGCAATCGGCATAATGGCGACAAGAGCTTCCAGTGAGACTTTTGGAAGCGAAAAGGCAGGAAGCGCAAAGACGGACCCGTCACCCAGCTTCCAGACGGAGGACGCAAGCGCCGCCTCGGGAACCTGACGGAAGATATTGATGTCGCCGAACAGATAGACAAGCCCCGCGGCCGCACAGCCCGTCAGCGCACCGAGCAGCAAAGGAAGCTGGCCGAGCAAGCCCTTTAAGTATCGCGAGTAAAGAACCGTGGAAAGCAGCGTGATGAGGGCCACAACGATCCAGCATGTTTGTACCGCAGTGTGTGAAGCTGCCCCCTCGGAAAGCTGCGGGATTGCATCGCCCAGAGCGTTTCCCGCAAGCGTTAACCCGATGATCATGGCAACAGAACCGGTGATGCTGGCCGGAAGCAGCTTTTCAACCGCCTTCGGGCCGACATATTTTACGATAAGACCGGCGGCAATCGAGACAAAGCCGGACATGATGATGCCGAACTGCGCTTCGCGGATGGCGATCAGCGGAAGAATACCGTCTGTCATGGCATAACCCTTGGCGGCACACATGCTGGCGATGGCTGTCAGATAGGCAAAGCTGGAGCCATAGTACAGCGGGATCTTTTTCCCCGTAATGAAAATGAAGCAAAGCGTTGCCAGACCGCTTGCGAAGATGGTAGTAGATACCTGAAATCCGGTGATAAGCGCCACTGTAATCGTGGCAGGGAACATGACGATGACCTGCTGAATGGCGTACAGCAGCAGTTTCCAAAAGCTCGGTTTTTCATCCGGCAGAAACCCGATCATCTCAGAAGATGTTGGCTTTTTCATATTGGTCTAACCTCCGCGAATAAAATATTTATCTCAGGCCGCTGAGCCAGCAGATACGGGATGGACGGCAGAAGCCGATATGCAAGAGTTGTTCCAGTGTTTTCCGGTTTTGAGCCGAAAAAAAGACCGATGAAAAACATCGGTCAAAAAGAAACAATATCTTCAAACGGGAGCAGATACCCTGTCATGGATTTGCGCTTGCTTTTGCAATTGAATTTCATGACATATCCCTCCCTTGCATTTCTGTTATTATAGAGGCTTGCCACACAGATGGCAAGCCTCTATTTTGCACAAGAAACAAAAAAATGCGAGCGCATTCTTTCACATTTTGCCGAAGC
>CAVJCN010000323.1:0-3054 GCA_963647945.1 Absicoccus sp.
AGGATATCGTGGCTCTTACAGAAGGAGATCAACTGCGTTGGCGTATTGCTGATATGGCAGAGCACCTGATTAACCATCGGTTTGATCTCGCAATGCTCCAGAATGTTTTGCAGGTCGTCCTCCAGAAAATTGGAGACTCCGATCGCCCGTACTTTTCCTGCTTTATAGGCTTCTTCCAGTGCGCGCCAAACCTCAACATTTTCGCTGAAATAGCGCTGCGTTTTGCTGCGCCATTTCTTCCACGGCTGCGGAGCGTGGATAATAATGAGGTCGAGATAATCAAGCCCTGTCTTACTGAGGATATCACTGATAGCCTTCTTAGCGTCTGCGTAGCTTTTTGCTTCAGCGGCGATTTTACTGGTAACAAAGAGTTCTTCACGGGGCACGCCGCAAGTACGAATACCTTCCCCGACACCGGCTTCATTGTTGTAAGCCTGAGCGGTATCAATCAGACGGTATCCGAGCTTCACCGCCTGACGGACTGCTTCCGCAACATCCTTGTTGTTGATGAACCATGTACCAAGTCCCAGCTTGGGAATCGTTACGCCATTGGAAAGCGTATAGGTTTCTCTTAAAATCATAATGGATACCTCCTTAAAGTTTTGCGTATTCCTGATCGGACACTTTCTCAAGCCACTGCGTGCCGGAATCCTTGCCGGGGATCTCTACGGCAAGATGGGAAAACCAACAATTTTTCTTTGCGCCGTGCCAATGTTTGACGCCTGCGGGAATATAAATAACGCAGCCGGGTTTCAGGCTCTGTGCCTTTTTGCCATCCGCCTGATACCAGCCCTCTCCGGCTGTGCAAATAAGGACCTGACCTCCGCCGGAAGATGCCTTGTGGACGTGCCAGTCGTTTCTGCACCCCGGTTCAAAGGTTACATTTGCCACAGACGGTCTTCCTTTTACCGGGGATGTTCTGGGATTCAGATAGCTGTTGCCGGTGAAATACCGGGCATACGCATCATTGGGGGAACCCTTTCCGAACACATTTGCCTTATCGAAAGCAGTGTTTCCTTCCGGGATAGCGGAAGAACTTCCCGGAAGCGCATGATATTCCGCTTCGGACACTGGACGGATAAATTCATTTCTTACATCTTCGCCGCCGATCTCGATGGTGATATGAGAAAACCAACTGTCTTTCTTTGCACCATGCCAGTGCTCCACATTTGTCGGGATATCAATGACAGAACCAGGTACCAGCGAAACAGGCTCTTTCCCTTTTTCCTGATACCAGCCTTCTCCCGCAGTGCAGATCAGAATCTGACCGCCGCCTGTCGTTCCTCGATGAATATGCCAGAAGCATCTGGCTCCGGGTGCAAAGCTGACATTTACAAAGAAATAGTCCTGCTTGCCGATCATCTTCAGGGGCTTCATGTAAGTCTTTCCGGTCATATTCTTTGCAAACAGGAAGTTGGGAAAGCCTGTACCAAAGTAGTTTGCTTTTTTGAATTCAGTCTTTGATGTGTACTTCATAGAGATATCCTCCTTGACCTTATGGTATTTATGCCAGACAGATATAAGCGTTCATTGTATCTGGTAAGTTAGCAAGCTGTGAAAGCGATTCGGGTTCCAGCTGCCCGATTTTCATACAGGGTTCGGCTGCTAAATCATCCTTCATACAGATAGAAAAGAAACCGTGATCCAGCGTGAGATCGCCTTTGTCCAACCTTACACAGTAGTCCATCGGATCGAACCGTCCCCTTGCAGCGGAGAAATGGTATCTTCCATTCTCTTCTAAACCTGATAATGTGCATGGGAGACGCTTTTCAAAGTCTGATGCTGAAAGCGAACTATTTAGTTCCGCATACAATATGATGTTTCCGTCCGTGATGATGATTTTGCTCATTTCAATGTCCACCTATTGATTTATATCCACGAGGATATTATAATTAAGAGTAAAGAAAAACACCATCGCCAGTTTTTCATGAATGGAGTTTATGCCATACATTTTGAAAATTGGATATTATCTCAGGGAGGGAACAGCGTGGCATCAGGGAAAAAGCAGGATCTGCGTGTTATCAAAACAAAAGAAGCCATCTACGGAGCATTCAAGCAGATGGTATGCGAGATGGACGCTGATAAGATTACGATACGGGAATTGACAGACCGGGCGCGCATACACTACAAGACCTTTTACCTGCACTATACCTGCATCGAGGCTCTGTTTGAAGATGTGATTGGACAGATGCTGGAAGCGTATTTCGATGAGATCAACAAGATTCCGCCAGATGCGCCATTTACAGAAACAAACCGGGTGTTTTTTGAGTTTATGTCGAAACAGGAACCGTACATGGAAAAGCTGATATCTGCTCCCAGCTACCGGGAATTTGCAAACAGGGGCTTCCTGGCAATGCTGAAACATAACCGAGAAAGATATAATCCCTATGCTGCGTATCCAAAAGAAGAGCAGAATATCATCAACAATTACCTTTGCACGACATCTATGAATCTGTATCGTCAGTGGGTCGAGGATGGGAAGCGAATTCCGCTGGAGCGGATAACTGAACTGTCCGGGCAACTGTTGACGAAAGGAATTGACTCGATTGTCAAATCGCAGAAGATATGAATATAAGTAAATAAATTCCAGTTTGCCAAGCCAAATAGTTTTATATCTTAGCGTCACTCGAAAGGGTGGCGCTTTTTTACACCCAAATTCAAGAAAGGATGGTGACCACTATCACACAAAACGAATTCAAACAGGTATTTGAGCAGCAGGTAGACCGCTGCCGGGTGCTGCTGACCCGCAAAACCAAGGAGTACACCGGCGACAATGCAGATCGGCTCTCGGCCTTTAAGGCTGCGGCAGCCTTGCAGAGCTGTACCCCGGAGCGGGCGCTGGCCGGTATGCTGGCAAAGCATATCGTTTCTCTCTACGATATGTGTTTTGCTGAAAATGCGGTGTTTCGCCCGCAGGAATGGGACGAGAAAATCACGGACAGTATCAACTACCTGGTGCTGCTCCGAGCCATCGTAAAGGAAGGTGAAGAAAATAGACCGAATTGAAGTGAAAATTCTGAACTGCTCCGCTGTGCCGGAGACGGAGAAGAACAT
>CAVJCN010000324.1:0-3039 GCA_963647945.1 Absicoccus sp.
TTACGGATGAAGACAGAGTCATCTTCGTATTCTCCGAAATGCTCGGCAAAATTTTCACCGACGGTTCCGGCAATATCCTCGACAATCTCATCCTCTTCATCAGCAAGGACTTCGTCACCGTCGTAGTAGACCAAGCTGATTTGAGTATAGTTGTCGGATGCACCGAACTCATCGGGAGAAATGACATAAGGTGTATCAAGCATAGGCTCTTCCTTTTTCTCCTCGGTATTTTTCTTGCTGTGCTCCGTATAGTTGACATAGCCCTCTTCCTGGAGCTTAGCAGCGTAGTCGACAAGGTCAGGCTTCAGCTTGGCAATGTCTGCCTTGTGCTGATTTTCCGCCTGCTCGTCAATACGGTTTTCATTAGTAAAGACCGGCTTCTTTTCGGCAAAAGCCGCTTTCACAGAATCGATCTCTTCCTGAGCAATCTGCTCGTATCTCTTCCTGAGACAAACCCATGCAGTGGCTGCACCAACAGTAGCGCCAGCCAAGAACATGGCAAAATTGGTTTTATTCATCGTCTTCATAGACCTCCTCATCATCAGATTTAATTGTGACAACAGTAATGGCGAGACCTCCGAACAGCAATGCTGCGCTCAGAAGAATCCCGCCAGTAATGTGTCTTTTCCGCCTGCTGTCCAACATGGCGTCGATAGTCGAAATGAAATCGTCCAAAATATCCATACCTTACTCCCTTCCACCAGAGAGAACAGCAATGCCTCCTACAAGGCAAAGACCCGCCATAGTGGAAAGAATGTACGAAAACAAAGCTTTCATTTTATGTTCTCCTTTCAATCATAACTTGAGAAATAGTGACAACACTCCTGAAACATTGGTTCTCCGTATTTACTATAGCCGCCGGCCATGAAAAATACACAGTCATAATTCGTCCGCTTCAGAAGTTCTTCCTTGACCAGTTCAACGATTTCCGGCATGACATAGCAGCGGTTAATACGCTCACACCACATTACGCTGAACTGATTCGGCTGGTAAATGACATCATGTACGGTATCAGGAAAATGGGGATCGTCCATACGGTTAAGGATAGTATCAATGACCAGTCTTTTACCTAACTCTGTTTCACCCTCTGCTTCACCCATAGTTACAAGAGCAATCAGGTCAATTTCCTCTTGGGTTAGAGGGTAAGTTGGTTCTGTCTCGATGACCTCTTCTACAGCCTCGACAGGCTCGTACATAGCCATCACCTCAACCTCGGGGACAACCGTTGTAGTCATCTCCATAGCATTTGTATTTGCAGAATTAGCTCCAACACATAATGCGATGATTACCACAAATAACATGATAATCAGTGCCGGAACAATCCATCTTTTGGTACGCATAAATCAAAACTCCTTTACGAAAATATCACCTCCAGTATGAGGCTGAAGGTGTGCTGTTACATCTTCTCCCAGACATTGCCCTCAACATTGAAGTCGAGAAGCAATGCAGGCTCATGTCGACCATCTGCGGTTTCACGCTCAACCTCAACAATGCGGAAGTTCACATAGCCGTCCGGACCATCCTTTGTCCAACCGACAATCTGACCAGCAGGGGTGCGAGGCAGATCAAGGTCGTCCAAAACTTCATTCAGGAAAAGATGACCACGGGTCTGAAGCTTGTCGTTGGCAAACGCCTGCTGCGCCTTAAGGAACATAAGGTTGTAATCGGGGTTGCTCTCATAGCAGCGGCTTCGATTATCGAAGTACACGGCATAATCGCTCTGAAGATTGGGGTCAGCGACCATTACAGTCTTCTTGACCTTTTTCTCTTTGCCGGTCTCAGGATCAACCTCGACCTCCTCGAATTTCTTTGCCTTGATACCGTATTTCAGTTCAGTATCAACCTGTTCGCCGAAACGCTCAATAACGCGACCGCGATACTCCTTGAAGCTCTTATCGATAGCAGCATAGGCAGCACCAAGAGCTACATTGCGCTTGCGCAGGATATTGTTGGATGCCAGAATGCTGGTGATAGACAGAGAGCCGAGGATAACGGCAGGGGCGTACAGCTTAGCCAGCTTAACACCGGTCTGCGCATAGACCAGTACGGTGTCTTTCTTGCCATCTTCAGCCGCATATGCATGACCGTTGACAGAACCGGTTTCCATACCGGTGTGAATGGTATTGAGAGTCTCCTTGGTCTCATCAAGGATCTCGCCAACCTTGGTAGTCGCTTTACAAGCGATGACGGCACTCACAACAGTGCCCGCAACACCGGCGATAACGAGGATCTCCGGACTGTGCTTCTTGAGCTTCATAACGGCTTTGGAAGCAACGCCGCTTACGCTCTTCATGATTTCAGTCTTATTTTTCATGGTTTATAAATCTCCTTTTCAGTTTTTAGAATTGATTTCTGCACCGCAGGCAGCATAACCAGCCAAATCAACATAGCTGTCGTCCGTAGCCGTGCCCGTCCTGATTCGTGCGATCTTGAGAAGTGCCATCATCATGGCGACATCATTTGCAGTGAATTCAACGCCTTTATAGACGCTCCAGAAGCCGGCGATAGAAGTGAAGTTATCTTCGGGGGAGCCGTATTCGTTCTCCCGCTGTCCACATACGCAGGCTTTTGCTTTTTCGAGGGTTTCAGCTCTGTTCATTGAGTTTCTCCTTTCAGTTCAGCGGGATAGCACGAGGCAGTTTCAGAATATAACCATCTCGAACTCTTACCGCAGTAGAACCGCCGATGTTTGTCCATCCATAGCGGTTCATGGTGAAGTTGTCATTGGGGACACGGGCAAGATCGTAGAAATCGGATACACTGACCGTACCGTACTGGCTGATGATGTCATTCATGGCATCCAGAACAGCTTCTGCATCACCACGAGTATCGAACAAAATATCATCGTAGTCGGGAGTGTTTCTCCGATTACTCATCGACCCTGCTCGAACACGGTCAGCATCCCGTTCGTAGTAGTTTCGATACGAAACTTTGGACGCCGTGCCATTCTTCTTACTTCGACCGGATTCTCCGTAGAGAATCATATCGATGCCGGTAGTGACAATATCTGAAATAGCCTTTTTAACGGCGGGTACAATG
>CAVJCN010000325.1:0-3038 GCA_963647945.1 Absicoccus sp.
GTCGAGATCGCTCCAGAGCAGCGCTGTGATTTCACCTTTCCGTAAACCCGTGACCAGCTCCAGATAAAACATAGGGAGCAGTCCTCTCTTATTTGCAGCATCCAGATAATCTTTGATGTGTTCCGGTTGAAGAATTTGCATTTCGAACTTCCGAATTTTCGGGGCGATACAGTCCTCGGTTGGATTACGCAGAATCAAATGCTCCTTGACTGCCCGTTCGAAGGCATTGTGCAGCATCAGGTGCAGACTTCGGACTGTGGTGCTGCTGAGTCCGGGATTGCCATGACCGCTCTTGCGGTCGATGCGACCGTTTTCCATCAAATCTTTGTAGAGCTTTTGAAGGTCATGGGCGGTTAATTTGGTGAGTTTGATGTTGCCGATACGGGGAATCGTGTACTGCTCGACCATCAAATGATAGCGGTCGGCTGTGGCAACTCGGACATTTGGCTTGGCGTAGATGTCATACCAGCTTCTCAGCCATGTGGCAACGGTATATTCATCTGCACGACCGACATCGATGCCCTTGACCGCTTCTATTGCGGCACCGAGCTTCGCTTTGCATTCTGCCTGCGTCTTTCCCAGCACATTTTTGATAATCCGCTTGCCGGTTTCAGGATGGTAGCCAGCAGTGTAGCGGCCCTCCCATCGTCCGTCGGACCGCTTGCGGATGCTGCCCTCGCCGTTGGCACGTTTTTTTGCCATGAGCATCGCTCCTTTCTTTGGTAGCCACAACACATACCATGTATGTTGTTAGAAGTCCAGGGGAATATATCCCGCGCCCAGAAAGTGGGATATACTTGAACTACGGCTGAGAACAGGCTAAACATTACCATGGGTCTATGAATCCGCAAACTGTGAGTAGCCGTTCATCTGCTCGTCTAAGGCTTAGTTATAGATAGTTGGGTCATTGAATCCATATAAGCCGCATGAATCAGCTTGGGCCAGACAGATGACAGCCATATCATTGATACGGGAGGGGATATTGTGCGTTATTGTTTAGGAGTGGATGTTGCCGCAGTCGACTCCATGTATTGCCTTGCAGCGGAAACAGGAGAAATCATATTCATGCCGGTAAAGAGTCCACACACAAAAACCGGTTTTCAGTGGATTCTTGAAAAATTGGATGGAATTGAACAGCAGGACATTGCCGTTATCATGGAATCAACCTCTACATACCACCTCAAGGTGGAGCGGTTCTTCCGTGAAAATACCGACTGTGAGATTATCATTCTGAATCCGATGATTTCGAAAAACCACAAGCGCAATCTTCGGAAAACAAAAACCGACAAGGAGGATTGCCTAAACCTGATTGATATTTTCTTCAAAGGAGAATATAACTGCCAGGTGCGCCATGATGAGATTTATACTGAAATGCAGTTCTTATCCCGGCAAATCCAGCACCTTCAGGAGGGAGCTACCCGAACCAGAAACCGGCTTCGCCAGCTGTTGTCCATGCTCAATCCGGCTTACTTCGATGCTTTTAGGAACGATTTCATGTACAGCGAAACGGGGCTAAGGTTCATTGCTGCTTGGCCACACTGCGATTTGTTAAATGCCGCCACTGCTGAAGATATCGCAATATCTTTGGCTTCTACACACCAGCGAAGTCCCGGCTATTACCGCAGAAAGGCGGAGAGCCTGAAAATATTTGCCGCAAACTGCTACCCGGCTGTCAGTAAGGAAAGCGTGATGACAGACTGTCTTGCGGAAACTGCACTTCGCCTTTTAGCACAGCAGCAAGAGATCGAAGTTCTGAAGTCCCGCTTGGTTGCCTTGGGGCGTTCAACAGAACTTTATGATCTATTCATCTCGGTTCCCGGTATCGGGCCATATCTGGCATCTTCCCTAATTGCTGAGTTGAAAGATATCCGCCGGTTTGAAAACCACAAGAAATTGATTGCATACTGCGGATTCGATCCAACCGTCATTCAGTCTGGGAAGACCATTCACTACAATGGGCCGATTTCAAAACGAGGAAACAGCACGGCCAGAAAGATCCTCTTTTATACGGTTTCCATCATACTGGTTGTTGCCAGAAAAACAAACCGACAGATGCCACTGTTGCTCTATTACGAAAAGAAGCGTGGTGAAGGTAAACATCACCACGCTTGCTTAGTAGCCTGTTGCACCAAGCTACTGCGCATTTTGCTTGCTATAAGCAAGCAAAACACCCCATACTCGTAAATATATAGCCTAACAATAGGTTTTTCAAGAGCCGTCTTTGGAGGGCTCTGTTTTACTATGCGCTTTTATGGTCATGTGGGGATTTTCATTTTTCTCTTGACAAATCTTAGATAGTCACAGCTTTATTAAAAGGAGAAATTTCTATGAACATCAAGCCGTTTGCCGCGGAAGAATGGATGAACGAGTATGAGACCGGTGCGCGCTACAACATCGCCGAGACCTGCGTGAACTCCGTTTCCCTCGATGAGTTCTTTTCCCTCACCGGCGAGGGCAAGGGCGAATTTTTATCCAGATTCTGTGCGATGCACCTGACCTATGGTGACATCTGGGGCAGCGATGCGCTGCGCGATGGCGTGTATCAGCTTTACCATACCGTCAAGCCGGACGAGGTCGTGCTGACGCACGGCGCGACGGGCGCGAACCACCATGTCTTCTGTTCGCTTATTTCCGCGGGTGACCGTGTGGTGAGCATCATGCCGACCTACCAGCAGCTCTCCATTCCCGAGGCCATCGGTGCGGAGGTCGCCATCATGCACCTGAAGCAGCCGGCTATGGGTTTGTCAAGGGATAAAAATGCAGAAGAAATGAAATAGTCGCGGCTGGAAATGGGCACGGCAAGGCTGGCTCACAGCAGTGAACCATGGACTATATGAACTGTAAGGACATCAGGCGGCGGAGGGAAGAACCGGCTCGTAGACCTTGTTATCGCGCATGACCGCAAAAATCACAGCGGTCATTTTTTTCGTCACACGCCCGATGATCGTCATGTATTTGAGTCCTTCTGCCGCCTTTTTTTCGTAATACGCCCGGAACATGGGGTCGTGCTGCACGGCGACTTGAGAGGCCATCCAAAC
>CAVJCN010000326.1:0-2528 GCA_963647945.1 Absicoccus sp.
AAAGCCTCTCCTTTCGGCTGATTTAATATCCGATATTATTATAGCCGGATTTCTCGAAAAAATCAACCGACTTCACGAATTTTTTTCAAATTCATTGTGGTACAAGATTGAAATCCGGAAAACTACTTGAAATCCACCTCGTTTTCTGCTATAATTTCATTGTAAGTTTCATTGATTGCATTTTTGCAGTTATAGTTTTCAGGTTACACAGTGTCTGAGAGAACATCTTTCAGGCACTATTTTTATGCTTTCTAACGGGAAGCACAGAACCGGACGGGCACAGAGGGACCTCCCTCTGTGTTTACAATTTCATCCTGGCCGTTTGGCAACAAAGCACTCAGAGAATGTGTAAATTCATTCTTTGGGTGCTTTTTTTATATAGATCGGAGCCGTAAGGTTCCCCCAACCTTTTTTCTCGGGGAGCCTTATGGCTTGCCGTAACTATATACAAAATCCAATAAAGGAGTGATTTGACTTGAGAATACTTTCTCGAATTATTTTTGTTGCCATGCTTGCTATGGCAGTAATCATTATCCCGCTTGGGGCAGCAACCATCATTATGGCAATCAAACTCGGGCTTCTTTTTGAGGCACTTTCCGGCATGTTGATGCTGTGCGTCTATATTGCCTTAAGCCTGTATGAAGTGCGCGAATTCATTGCAGAGGCCGAATGGGAACAGCAGGAGCAAAACGGGGCTGGAGGTGATGAGCTTGACTCTTTACCTTGAGGCGACAACCACCATACCGGATCTGTTTATCGATTATATCGAGGTCAGACTGGCATCAGGCGAAAGTGCTTCCCTAAACTGGGATGAAAGCGAAATATACCGCAATCCTGATGGCTTTGGTGCCAAATACAAAGGCGTATATTTCGGTGAAGAACCTGCAAACGGAAGACTCGACGAGCTGCGCGATATGGTTATTACAGATATCGGGTTATATTCCGATACCATTCCGGAAACCCAAATCACCATTTTGGAAATGGAATTCGTCGATAACGGGAGAAGCCTGGAGTTTTCTCCGCCTAAAATATGTATTCAGGAGGACGGTCATGTTGATGAAAAGTGAACATAGAAAAGAACTGGTTTCCGAGATACGATCCCTGGCACAGTCGCAAGGGCTGAACACGGTGTTTACCACATTCCTGGAGATTACCGCAAACAGCCTTGCCGCCCAGACCGACCCGGAAAATGCCGAAAAGCGAGAACAGCGATATCAGGAGATGGCGTCGACAATGACCCCGGAACTTTTATCGTCATATGCGCGGATGTTGGCATTGCTATTTCTGACTGTTCGTGAGTATCGAGATGATCCCTGCGACATTCTTGGGGGAATCTATCACGAGCTGAATCTGAATAACGAGTGGAACGGGCAATACTTCACGCCGGACGATGTCTGCCGGCTTATGGCACAAATCACGCTTCCATCGGGCGAGCTTTCAGCCAAGGATGGTCCGATTACCATTAACGAGCCGACCTGCGGCTCAGGAACGATGGTTATCGGCGCCATTTGGGCAATGCAGCGTAAGGAATTTGACTATCGTCACAATACATTCTTTGTGGCGCAGGATATTGACATTCGCTGCGTTTGGATGGCCTATATCCAACTGAGTCTGTATGGAATCCCTGCCATGGTCATTCACGGAAACACCCTGACGATGGAAGAGTGGGACAGGTGGTATACACCGTATGCATTGGTGCCCTTTTCAAAGGCGCAGAGTGAAGATGGAGATATAGCCGTATGAAAAAGGCTATAGCAAATCTGAGCTTTTCGGACCTGAAAGTCCGATATTTTACAGGCCGTTCCATTCTCATTTCCGACACGGGGCAAGGCAAAAGATATCAGTACCGAAACGGTTGCATGACAGCGCTTGGCGATTTGGAGATTTCAGAATGGCGAGAGATGATAACAGAGCTCATCGCCTGCCGAAGTGAACAGGAACTTCAAAAGCAACTCTATGAGTGGTGTGCAGAACACACACCCTGGCTTCACGGGAAAAGTGAAATCACAGATTATGCACTGGAATGCCATGCTGCAAGACTTTTTGATGATCCGCTTTGGGTAGATTATATCCCGTTTAACCGAAAATACCGACCCAATGTTTTGGATTCGGCGGAGCTGATATGGGCTAAGACGGCCTGCTGCGGAACTACGCAGCAATTTACTGTGCCGCAATACCAAAAGATCTGTGGACAAAATTTCTTTTGCAGGACTTGCAATGAATGGACAACACTGATCCCTACAAAACAAAATTCAAGGAGGAAAGACTGTACATGAGTACGAATCAAAATCTAATGCAGCATATGCGTGAACTGATCGATCGCATCAAGGCGGCAGATGTTGCGTATTACCGGGACGATAATCCCACAATGACGGACCGTGAATATGATCTGCTGGTTGATGAACTGAAGGAACTGGAAACAACAACCGGTTTGATCCTTTCCGGGTCACCCACTCAGACTGTTTCCGGAGAGATTCTGAAAGAACTGACGCCGGTGCGCCATACCAAGCCGATGCTCTCAGCAGATA
>CAVJCN010000326.1:2538-3033 GCA_963647945.1 Absicoccus sp.
GGCAGACCAGTGGTGATTTCGTGGAAACTGGATGGCCTGACACTTGTCCTCCGCTACGAAGGCGGAGAGTTCAAGCAGGCAATCACCCGAGGACGCGAGGGCATTATCGGCGAGGATGTGACACATACCGTCCGCACTTTTATGAATGTGCCAATGTGCATTCCCTGCGCAGACAAATTTGAGGTGCGAGGTGAAGGCGTCATTTCCTGGGCGCACTTTGAAAAGATCAATCTCAGTCTGAGCGAGTCATATTCCCACCCCAGAAATCTGGCGGCCGGCAGCGTAAGAATGCTGGATGCCCGTGAGTCTGGGAAACGATATCTGGAGTTCTTTGCTTTTGACCTGATCAGCGATTCCATCGAAGGACAGAGCAAAGCTGCCCAGCTGCAATTCCTTGCAGAAAATGGGTTTGATGTAGTTCCGTATGTGTATACGGATACCCATGATGCAGATGAGCTTCGTGAGCTGATTGCAGATTTCAAGCCTGCTGAGTAT
>CAVJCN010000327.1:0-3017 GCA_963647945.1 Absicoccus sp.
TTTGTTCTATGCAATTTCCAGGGCAATTTCCATCATTTTCGTGAAGTTAAGCTGTCTTTCCTCCGATGTGGTAGCCTCTCCGGTGAAAGGATTGTCGGAAATAGTGCATATTGCAAGGGCGTTTTTACCTGTTCTTGCGGCATTCATATAGAGCGCTGCTGCTTCCATTTCCACCGCGAGAACTCCCATTTTTTGCCATTTGGAAAGCCCCATGGAATCATCGTAGAAAGTGTCCGAGGAATAGAGATTTCCCACGACCGGAGTGATTCCCATGTTTTCTGCCGCCTTGACCGCTTTCTGAAGAAGCTCAAAGGAACAGATCGGCGCAAAATCTCCCGGTAAATCGAACTGCCTTCCGTAGGAGGAATTTGTGCAGGCACCCTGCCCCATTACGATATCTCTGACCTTTAAGTCCGGCCGAATGACCCCTGCGGTTCCCACCCGAATTATGTTTTCAACGCCGTAAAAATTGAAAAGCTCGTAAGAATAGATACCGATGGAGGGCATTCCCATGCCCGAAGCCATTACGGACACCCGTTTTCCCTTGTATGTTCCGGTGTAGCCCTGAACGCCCCGGACATTGTTAACCAGCTTGGCATCCTCTAAAAAAGTTTCCGCGATAAATTTGGCGCGAAGAGGATCTCCCGGCATCAGAACAGTCTTTGCAAAATCACCTGCTTTTGCTTCGATATGAG
Source organism: Absicoccus sp. (assembly GCA_963647945.1). Taxonomy (GTDB): domain Bacteria; phylum Bacillota; class Clostridia; order Peptostreptococcales; family Anaerovoracaceae; genus CAG-238. Next base: position 696 of record CAVJCN010000327.1, read on the forward strand.
GTGTAGGTATGTTTGACATTTATTTGCCCTCCCGTATTTTTTATGATATACTCATGTTTATACATGATATACCTATATTATCATAAATCAATGATTTTTCAAGGAGTTAATGAGCTAATGAAGAAAAAAAGAGTCTGCATTTTATATACCGGCGGCACCATCGGCATGGTTCCCACTGAGCTTGGCTATGCCCCGAAGCAAAAGTATTTTTCCGGTTTGCTGGATGAAATATCTCAGTTAAAGAACAAGGATATGCCTTATTGGGATGTTATAGAGTTTGATCCCCTTCTGGACTCCGCAAATGTTGCGGTTGAGCAGTGGATAAACATAGGCAGGGAAATTCGCGACAGGTACAATAACTATGACGGTTTCGTGGTACTTCACGGTACGGATACCATGTCCTACACCGCTTCTGCCCTTTCCTTCATGCTGGAGGGTCTGGACAAGCCCGTTGTTTTCACCGGTTCCCAGATACCTCTTTGCGAGCTTAGAAGCGACGGCAGGGACAACCTCATCAACTCCATGCTCATCGCGGCGGACGGAGTTGCCAACGAAGTCTGCCTGTATTTTGCAGGAAGGCTCCTGCGGGGCAATCGCTCCACGAAGGTTTCCTCGGATGAGCTTATGGCCTTTGCTTCGCCGAATTACCCGGTGCTTGCGAATGTGGGAATTGACATCATGTATAACCATCAGGCTTTGATCATGCCGAAGCAGGAAAACAGGTTTTCCGTGACCGAACTTAAACAGGTTCCCATAGGTGTTCTGAAAATTTTTCCGGGCATCCAGTTTGAACTTTTTGAGCAGATCGTTACCGAAAAACTGGACGGGGTGGTTCTTGAAACCTTCGGCGAGGGGAATATTCCCAGCAACAACCATACTTTGGTAGACAGCATTAAGCGTGCCTCCGAAAACGGTGCCATCGTTTCCGTCTGTTCCCAGTGTTACAGCGGCAGCACCCGACTTGGAACCTATGCAACCAGTAACGCCCTAAAAGAATCCGGTGCCGTAGGCTGCAACGACATGACCACCGAGGCGGCGGTTGCAAAGCTCTACTATCTTTTCAGCTGCGGCTACCCGAAGGAAATGATCAAAGGGCTGATGACCCAGAATCTCCGGGGAGAGATCAGCATATAGCAGGCATATAAAATCATATATTTGTCCCATCATACAGCAAACCCATATGTTAATTTAATGTATTGCTTTTTGAACAAAAATATGCTAGAATAACTCTGACAGCAGAAGCTGATCCCGCCGGGGCAGAAGCACCGGGCAGCAAGATACGCAAAATGCGCAAAATAGCGCGGCGCGAGCAAAAACACAGAAGTAAAAGCGCAGCGCGAATAAGCGCGGATAAAATTAAAACAAAATAAAACACATTTTATGTATATTTTATGAATTGTATGCACAGAAGGCACACACATCCTCAGAAGGGGATATGTGTGCTTTGCTTTTTTTGAAACTTTGAAATGAGGTGAATAGATTGACTTTACAAGAATTTTTCGAGGAACATCCTAAGGTTGCCATTGCCTTTTCCGGCGGAGTGGACTCTTCCTATTTACTCTATGGGGCAAAAAAATATGCAAAGGAGTTTTGTGCCTATTATGCGGAGTCAGAATTTCAGCCCGCCTTCGAGGCGGAGGACGCTATGCGGCTGGCGAAGGAGCTTGGCACTCCGCTTAAAGTCCTGAATCTCAGCATTTTACAGGTTCCGCGGGTATGCGAGAACCCTGCTGACCGTTGCTACTACTGCAAGACAGCGATTTTTACGGCTATTACAAGGGCTGCGGCAGAGGACGGCTTTACGGTCATTCTGGACGGAACAAACGCCTCCGACGATGTGGCTTCAAGGCCCGGAGTAAAGGCCCTTCGGGAGCTTTCGGTGCTTTCGCCTTTGCAGGAGTGCGGTCTTACAAAGGACATGATAAGGGCAGCCTCCCGGGAAGCAGGGCTTTTCACCTGGGATAAACCTGCTTACGCCTGTCTTGCAACGAGGATCAAAACCGGCGAGGAAATCACCGCAGAAAAGCTAAAAAAAGTCGAAGCATCGGAAACTTTCCTCCACCGCCTGGGCTTTGCGGATTTTCGGGTTCGTGCAGATAACGGAAATGCGAAAATTCAGCTGAGGGAAAGAGATTTTCCTTTGTTCCTTGAACATAGACGAAAAATTTTGGAAGAACTGGGGGGATACTATAATTCCGTTGTTCTTGATCTGGAGGTGCGAGAATGAATACAGATATACGAAATTTGCTTACGGCAGTGGCGGAGGGGGGTGTTTCCGTGGACGAAGCACTGCTGAAGCTGAAAATCAAGCCCTTTGAGGAC
>CAVJCN010000328.1:0-3011 GCA_963647945.1 Absicoccus sp.
CGAAGCAAGGAGGTACTTATGCTGTTTTGGTTTATTGTGATAACTTTTGCAATTATATTTTGCGGCTCGTTTGTGATAATGATTTTGACAGACAAAATGAAGGACGGCAGGCGCAGACCCCTGATCCACTACAAGTGGGGTTTCGAGGGAGAGAAAGAGTATCTGCTCAAAATCTGTCCGGCAAGTTCCAAAGCCCCAAATGATAGGCTTGAAATTCTCGGAGAGCTGTCATACGACAAGGATAGATTTTTTCTGCTGGAAGATTATAAAGGCAGCTTTTATCTAAGAAAATATGAAACCTTCGGAGGAAGTGGTGGAATAACCCGATATGTTCTTAGGGATTTAAACAATAGGACAGTAAGAAAATTGAAAAAGCAAGACTCCTTTGACAGGCTTTGTCTGGACAGCGTAGGCAAAAGTGCCAAAAGGATGAATATAAATGCCTGGGATAATATTGAAATGAAAGTTCTGCTCAACACTTATCCGATTGAGGAGGATATCAAAGACCCGGTAAAAGCATCATATGAGCTGGAGAAAAAGTCGGTTGAAGCCTTTCTTGCAGATAATGCCAAGGATGCCGAAGAAAATGTACCTTTTATAAAAAAATACAATGTATCTCCTCCTAAGTGGTCAACTCCGAACATAAATGCCGAAGCTAACTGGCAGGAATGCAAGAGGCAGATAGACTACTCCCTGTATGTGACCCACGACTGGGACATTTTCAAAGACGAGAAAGACAAGTAAATACGATGATTATTTTATATTTAAGACCCTGCGCTGCGGGGTTATTTTTATTTGCCGAGAATTTTCCGGCTTTTTTGCATAAAACCTTGTCCTAAACATAGAATGTACAAACCAACGAAAAGAGGCAAGCCCATGAACAATTTTGAGGACATTCTAAAAAAGCTTCCCGGCAGCATTTCCGAGGAATTAAAATGCCTGCCGGCTGCAATAATCGGTGATACCGAAGAAATCAGATTAAGATGCGGAAGAAACATCAGGCTCAAAACCCATCTTTCCGAAAAGGTTATCCCCCATCTCGTAACCGCAGAGGAGCTTCGCAGCACCCTGAACAGTCTGGTCAAATACTCCTTTTATGCTTACGAACAGGATCTTGCAAAGGGATTCGTAACCATAGAGGGAGGCCACAGGGTAGGAGTGTGCGGCAAAGCCGTCATCAAAAATGGACAGCCCGGACTGATCAAAGAAATCAGCTCTCTAAACATCAGATTTGCAAAGGAAATCAAGGGCTGCGCCGATAAACTTGTCAGAGAGCTCATCAATGAAGGCGGAAATGCCGGCAGGAATGAAGGCAGGAATGAAGGCAGAAGAGTAATAAACACCCTGATAGCTTCACCGCCGGGCTGCGGCAAAACCACCATGATACGGGATCTGACAAGGAATATAAGCAACCGCGGGTTTCAGGTATCTGTTTGCGATGAGAGATCGGAAATAGCCGGGATGTATTGCGGCAAAACGAGTTTTGACCTCGGCAGCCGTACGGATGTGCTGGACGGCTGCGACAAAGCCTACGGAATACCAATGCTTATAAGAGCTATGGCCCCCGATGTAATCGTTACTGACGAAATCGGAAAAACCGAAGATATACGGGCTGTTCAGCAGTGCATGAGCACAGGTGTTGCGCTGATCACCACAATACACGGAAGCAATATGGAAGAAATCGAAAATTCGGCTATCGGAGAGCTAATACGGAGCAAGGTCTTTGGGCGAATCATTTTCCTTACAAAAGAAGGCGGCCCGGGGAGGATAAAAGAGGTGATATATGCTTAAACTTGCGGGAATAACAGGGCTTGTGTTTTCGCTGGGCTTCATCGGTATTTTAAAAGCACAAGGGCTCAAATCCCGAATAGAGATCCTGGAAGAGTTTATGAAAATGTGTCTTCTTCTCAAAAGCAAAATAAACTATTTGAGGGAGCCCCTTACATATATATTTTCCTGTGAGGGCAAAAACGGCGAAAACAAGGCATTTGCGCTTTTATGCGAGTCATTTGAAGAAGCAGAACAAAGGGATGTCCCAATAAGCGAAATATGGCATCAGAAGGCAGAAGAAATATATAGGTCTGCCGGGCTGATGCCAAAAGATATCGAATGTGTAAAATACCTGGGAACATTCTTAGGACAGACAGACTACGAAAACCAGCTTTACCAGTTTGAATATTTAGAAAGAATGTTGAAAAATCAAATCGATGAAGCCTATGATGAGCTAAGGCGCAAGGGGCCTCTTTACAGAAAACTGGGATTTTTCGCAGGTGCCCTAATCGGCATTGTGCTTATATAAATGCCCGTAAGGTCGTCCAAAGCTAATTATGCAAAGTTAGGAGAAAGTTAAGAGAAAGTAGGAGAAGGAAAATGTCCTTTGATATAGATGTATTATTTAAGATTGCAGCTATCGGAATTGCAATTGCCTTGCTCAATCAGGTTTTGAACAAGGCGGGGAGAGAAGAAGAGGCTATGATGACCACTTTGGCAGGGGTAATAATCGTTCTTGCCATTGTAATAAAGATGATAAGCGAGTTTTTCGATACAATTAAGGCATTTTTGACCTTTTAGGATTGGAGGAATAAAGCAATGCTCGCAATAATAAAAATATGTGCCATTGCGATCACCGGCGTGATAATCGTGGCCCTGATAAAGAACTACAAGCCGGAATTTGCGGTGGAAACGATTCTGTGCGTGTCGATTCTGCTTTTGTATTACATATTGGAATGTCTGAGATACGGCTTTACATATATTGAGAGCTTTTATGCAAAATTGACCTACGGGCATGAATATTTTCCGATTATTATAAAGGTACTGGCAATCGCCTATGTGACCCAGTTTGTATTTGCCTTATGTGAGGACGCGGGAGAAAAATCCATAGGCACAAAGGTTGAGATGGCAGGTAAAATAGCGATCTTTTTTGCGGCGATTCCGCTGTTCGGCTCATTGATAAATCTTATGGAAACATTGATATAAAGCGCATTACGACGGGAAAGCATAAAGAATAAAGA
>CAVJCN010000329.1:0-3010 GCA_963647945.1 Absicoccus sp.
AGCCAAATCTGAATGACAGGAGACCATACCCGCCCATATAGGCTGGGTATGGTCTCCTTTTTGTTAGGGCTAAGCCCTGTTTCTGTTAAACGAGTTTTTCGGGTTCCGAAAAATGAGTAGGAAACGAAAAAACCACCTGCTATGCGGGTGGTTGAGATAGCTTTAGCGTTGTGTTTGAGAATGAAAAACCTCCAATGTATAATGAAAATGGTTCGCCAACCGTATCATTAAACAAAGGAGGATGTCCAGTGGACAATAATAGTTTATCACATACAACATGGAATTGTAAGTATCATATAGTTTTTGCACCAAAGTTTCGTAGAAAAGTAATATATGGAAAATTAAAACAAGATATTGCAAATATATTAAGTATGTTATGCAAGCGAAAAGAAGTCCATATAGTACAGGCAGAAGCATGTCCGGATCATATCCATATGCTAGTAGAAATACCACCTAAAATGAGTGTATCGGAGTTTGTAGGGTATCTGAAAGGAAAAAGTACGTTGATGATATTTGAGAGACATGCAAATTTAAAATACAAATATGGAAATCGTCATTTTTGGTGTCGAGGATACTATGTAGATACAGTAGGAAAAAATGCAAAAAAGATAGAAGAGTATATCCAAAATCAATTAAAAGAGGATTTGGAGTATGATCAGATGACACTTAAGGAATATATAGATCCGTTTACGGGTGAGCCGGCAAAAGGTAACAAAAAAATTTAAGCTCAGAGAGCTTGGTATAAAATGATGTTGCGGCTGGCGGACTTTTCAATGAGTCTTTAGACTCCAGTGCCGGGATCGAGCCCTTATAGGGCGAAAAGCAAACCACCGGCTAAGCCGGTGGTCATGATTCTACTTCGGGACAAAGTGTCCCAAAGTAAAAATACTATTTGCCGGAAGGAGGGATTTCTACGGCGACCACTTACATCCGCCCTTATAAAACAGCGGCGGGAAAAAGTGCAATTCAAACGATGGAGGATCGTTTCACCTATGGCCTGAACCCGGAAAAGCTGGGAGCCGTATCTTCCTATCTTTGCGATCCGAACACGGCCCCCGCCGAGTTTCTTCTGGTAAAAAGTCAATACCTTGCAGAGACAGGCCGGGCCGTATCTCGCGGGGCCCTGTTCTTTCAGATCCGGCAGGCGTTCCTGCCCGGGGAGGTTACGGCGGAAGAAGCAAACCGTATCGGTTATGAAACGGCGATGCGCTGGACAAAGGGAAAGTATCAGTTCTTCGTCTGTACGCATACCGACAAGGCCCATATCCACAATCACATTTATTTCAATGCAACGGCCTTTGACCACTCCCGGAAATTTCATAATTTCATCGGTTCGTCCTTTGCCCTGCGGCGGCTCTCTGACCGTGTGTGCATCGAACATGAATTGTCTGTCATTCAAAATCCGCACCAGCACAGCAAGGGTCGATTTCTTCACTATGGCCAGTGGATCGGGGAAAAGCCGCCCTCTGCCAAGCAGCGGGTACGGCTGGCTATTCTCGCTGCTTTGGAGAAAAAGCCCACAGACTTTACCGATTTTCTCCGGCTTATGGAGGAGTCCGGCTTTTCGGTGAAACAGGGACGTGGCGGTGTCATCTCATTCCTCGCGCCCGGACAGGAAAAACCGACCCGGCTCCGGGCTTCTACACTGGGAGCCGGATTTGACCCGGAGGACATCAAGGCGGTAATTGCCGGGAAACGTCCGCTCCCCGAGCTACCCGAGGAGCCCACAGTTCCGCCACGGCGAGTTAATCTCATCATCGACATTCAAGAGCGTATGGCCCAGGGCAAAGGCCCGGCTTATGAACGATGGGCCAAGGTCTACAACCTAAAACAGATGGCTGCCGCGCTCCAGTATTTGCAGGAGCATCATCTGACAGACTATGCGGCGCTGACGGCCCGCACCGAGGCGGCGGTGGATCACTTTCACAAGCTGTCTGACGAGCTCCGCACAACGGAGGAGGCTCTTTCCAAAACCTCGGAGCTGATGGCTGCCACGGTGGACTATGCCAAGACCCGCCCGGTGTTCGATGGGTACAAGGCTGCGCGGTACAGTAAAAAGTATCTGGCCCAGCATGAAGCAGAGCTTGCCACTTACCGGGCGGCAAAGGATACCATGAACACCATACTGAACGGCGCAAAGCTCCCTAAGATTGAAGCACTAAAAAAATCCCGCCGTGAGCTGGCGAGACAGAAAAAAGAACTTTATGCAGAATACCGGGAGGCCCAGCGGCAAATGCGGGAGGCCGTGGCAATAAAAGCGAACATTGATCATCTACTCGGCATAACAGACGAGCGTGAAAATAAGGCCCAGGAACGATAGTGACGGGCCGCAGACTACGGTGCAACGCACTGGGACTTTGGGACAATTTGTCCCGAAGTACAGCGGGTTTGGGGAGCTCCCCAACAAGCATTTTTGCGGGCCCTGCGCCCTGCAAAAATTTCGGAGTGTGGCCACACCCGAATTGCTTGCCAAAACGCGCAACCCGCAACATGGCGCAAAAAAACGGAGGTTACGCTTTCTTTTACGTTTCCTCCGTTTCTTTCGATGCTTTCATCACTTGGATTGTAGCTTCAACGATTTTCAATTCTCTTTCGTCCAAGGCGTTCAACATGGCATCAATCCGCTTTCTGCACTCGCTCCCGCTATTTTGGGACGGGTAAAAGTATTGATCCACCGATATATCAAACATTGTGACCATCTGATAAAAGGTGTTGAGGCTTGGATGCTGGCCGTCATTTTCGTTATACATAATGGTACGCGGAGCGCGGTCAACAATATAGGCCAGTTGTTCCTGCGTCATGCCGCTGGCTTCTCTTGCCCGCTTGATGGCGAGCCCTATATCGTGAAAATCAAAGCGTCTTTCATCTCGTTCTATCTTCATAACATCACCTGATATGATTTTACATTTCATGTGATATTATTTGAACGACTGTACATTTCATGCTACTGACTATTTAATTTCGCATACACAAAATTGATGATCGCGGAAATGTGAGGTACAATATACCC
>CAVJCN010000330.1:0-1022 GCA_963647945.1 Absicoccus sp.
GCAAGTTCTGCGTGTTCAGTGTTCAGTCGAGTAAGCACTGCGGAAATATCCGAAGTCTGCCGTTCATAATCGGATTTCATATACCGATATTCCTGCTGGGTGATTTCACCGTCTTTCCAGTCTTGATAAAGAGACTGCTTGTAGCGTGTTATCTTTGTCAGTTCCCGCTCTTTTGCAGCTATCAGATCGTCCAGTCGGTAAGACTGGCTTTTTTTGATTGGAGCGGAATTGATCTGCGTAACGATTTCCGAGTAGGAAACAGCTAAATGTACCTGATGTTGTACGGCAAACAGAACAGCAGCCTCCAGCCGTTCATGCTTAATCGAGTGCATGGTGCAGGCTGTCCGGGAACGGTTCTTGTACGTTGAGCAGGCGTAGTAAATATTTTTCCCGCTCTGGCTTCGGTTAATTACCCGCCCACAATTCGCACATTTTAGAAATCCACTGAATAGATGAACTTCTCGACCTTTTGGAGAAGTGCGGGTATCACGCTGTAAGAGAGACTGCACTTTGTCGAAAGTTTCGTAGTTGATAATAGCCTCATGTGTTCCGGCCACCTCTACCCATTCCTCACGGGGAACAGCTTCAATTTGGTGTACCTTATAACTTTTTACCCGGCTCCGGCCTTGGGCCAAGCCCCGGTATAAGTCGGATTGGTAAGAATGGTGTGAATCATGCGGGCGCTCCACATAGGTTCATCATAGCCCCGTGTAGAAACCGGCAAGCCTTTCTGTATCTTATAGGCCGAGGGACTCGGAACACCGTGCTCATTCAGATAGAGAGCAATCGCCCGTTTGGATGTTCCTTGCAGAAGCATCGTGAAAATGAGTTTAACATTTTCGGCAGCGTCTGGATCAACAATGAGCTTGTGTTTGTCCTTGGAGTGCTTTACATAGCCGTAAGGAGCAAATGCTCCGATATACTGACCATTCCGCCGTTTGTACTCGAATACCTGGCGGATTTTTTGTGAAGTCTGAAAACAATACTTGTCGTTCATCATGTTTGTGAGTGGAACGGATATA
>CAVJCN010000330.1:1113-3005 GCA_963647945.1 Absicoccus sp.
AGAAACAAAATGCTGTTCAATCAGTAGTCCAGCTTCAGCATAGTTTCGGGCAAATCGGGAAAGGTCTTTCACGGCAACACAATTTATTTTGCCAATCCGTATGTCATTTAGGAGCCGCTGAAAATCATCGCGCTCTTGGTCGGTTCCCGTATACCCATCATCAATATACACTTCGATGCTTTCAAATTCCTCGATGTGCATTTGATAATACTCAAAGAGTAAATTCCGCTGATTGATAACACTATTACTGTCATCCCGACCTTCCTTGATTTTTTTCAAATCTTCCTTTGAAAGCCGGATATAGATGCCCAGCCGCCAGCGGCGGATTGTGTAAGAGGGAGAGAAACTCTGCTGATACCCTCTGTCTTTTGCTCGTGCCATTGTTCCTCCTTCCCTATCACATTACACTTATATTATAACTCTGTCCGGGGAGGACAACAAGGATGCCTCCGCTTCGGGACACTTTGTCTCGAAGAAGCAAAACGAGCTGTAACCGAAGTTACATCCCGCTTCTTTGCCGCAGCAGGAAATCCGTCAGCTTATCTTGGAGAGATGGCCCGCTTTCAGCAAATTCAATTTTCACGCCAACACCACCGATGCAAAAGCAGTATGGATTTTTGACAGTCTGCAAAAATCGAGTGATGCGCTCCTTTCGGGAAAGCGCATTGTCAAAGGTCATACCGCTCACATCAGGCAGGGACTCGGCAGCCACCGCGCCAATGTCAACGCTTCTCATTTGTTCAAGTTCCTGTGTAGTTAATTTCACGGTAAACCTCCTTCGCAGATTGATAGAACGCCTCCCGCTGTTTGGTGGGGAAACGCAACAGGCCAGCACCACCGGGATGCTGGCCTGTTGCCTTACTCCACCTTGGGACACTTTGTCTTTAGGCTTATTATAGCTTTTGAATATTAGAGAGCGCCGCACATATTTACTTGGCCTGTCCAAAGACAATCGTTATTTTCTGTGCGGCGCTCTCCACGCAAGTGAAGTGACAAGCCCGGAGGAACAGGCAGCCAGTCTGTTCATTGCCGGATCGTGGCCTTGGGATGGCCGGGCCCATTTACGATGTTGGTGTTGTTCGCTCAATCTCTTTTTGGAAATGTCACCGCGCACCCACCGTCTGGCTCCCCGAACTTACTCATGGTTGCCGTTATTCCCTTGCGTTAGGAAGAAAACCTCCTCTCATAAACCGAGACATTTTTTCATCAATTCCAAGTGGGTTAAGATGAAAAAATCAAAAAGTTTTTTTCATGCGTTCAAGACCACGCTTGATCGACTGGCGAATAGACTCCTCATGTACGCCCTCGGCCTCGGCAATTTCCTTAATCGACTTGCCAAGAATGATATGTGCGTCAATTCTGCGGCCCTGAATCTCCGGCAGAGAATTGAGAGCGTTCCACAGACGAAGAAAGGTTTCCATTCGTTCAAGGAGCTCCTGCGGGGTCGGCTCATGCAGGCAAGCGGAATATTCAATCCCGTCATCGCAGTCCAAAGAATACTGCGCCTTGTGCCGGGAGAGCCGCCGCTGGTAGGCCATTTCATAGCGGGCATCGGCCTTGAATACCTTGGCCACCTCGTCAGAAACTTCGATAAGCTGATCCTGCGTGTACCAATAATAAAAATCTTTCAAATTGATAGTAGTCATCGTAAAATCCTCCATTTCAGTTTGTTCGGGGTTGGTCGGAAACGAAATGGAGTAACGGCGGAGAACGGCACCGCACCTCGGGACACTTTGTCTCGAAGTCTGGAAAGCAAAATGCGCCTGCGCGACACAAAGCCGCACAAGCGCACGAAAATATATTATCGGTTATGTACTGTTTAATTTCACATTCAAGACCGGACTGCTCCGATGGAGGGGCTACGCTTTTTTTAGCTGGTGCAGATCATGAAC
>CAVJCN010000331.1:0-3005 GCA_963647945.1 Absicoccus sp.
AAATTCAGCGGGGAGCAACGAAGATTTAAAGCGGATTTTGGACGAGTTTCGGCTTTCCATCAACACATCATGGTCGGGAATCCTTGCGGCAAATATGTATTTTGCCCTCGCCTCCGGCATTGAAGTTACAAACGCATTGACAGACCTGGCGACATCGGTCGAAATGGCACGAAAGATCAACGAGTATGTGCGGCGGGAAAATAATGAGGCAAAACTCATGCTTAAATATCTTGCCCCTATATGCTATGTTTTGACTGCCGTGGGAGGAATTGCATTTTTTAACTTGAGTTGGAAAAAATTTCTTATATACCAATTTCAAACCCAGGCAGGGCTTACATGGTTTGTCATGTCTGTAATTTTATATGTTTCGGGAATAATAGCCTTTGCTTATATTTCAAGGGGAAAACTTGATATTTAGGAGGTGCGGAGGGTGCGGATGAAAAAGGAAATTCTGGAGCTTGAACTTTACGACAGCTGCATCACTTTAAAAAATCTTGCGATGGTAAATGGCTCAAAGCCCTTTTCGGGGGAGTTTTTATACACGATGCTGATGGAAAATGCGGTAAGGCTCAAACCGATTTACAGGGAAATGCTTCTCATGTACAGGCAGGGACGGGATGAAGAGGCATTCGACTATTTCAGCCAAGCGGTGGGTACAAAAGCCGGAAAAACCTTCGGAGCGATTCTCGCCAAACTTGAAAAGATCAATCCGGCGGAGCTGATTGCACAAATGGAAGTGTTTCAAAATATGATGGCGGAAAAACGAATGACCCAGGCGATTAAAACAGCCCAGCGAAACAGTATAATAACTACAATTTGGTCGAGTGCCACGGTTTTTGCGCTGCTCATCAATTTTGCGGTGGTGGCGGTATTTATGGATGCCCTTAATATGCTGGGAAGTATTTTTTAGGGCTTTGCAAATTTTTATAATATTTAAGATTTTTAGGATTTTCAGGATTTTTTAGGAGGAACGAGATGAAGAATTTGATAATTATAATAGGAACGATTTTACTGGGAGCACTAATTGTAAATACCCTGGTTTTGGGGGACGGTAACTCACTGAAATCAACGGCTGAGGACATTATGGACGAGGGAACCGGCGCAATTATGGACTCCATAGACTTCAGAAAGGGACAGGGCGGCATATGAAGCAGCTCATAGTTATAATAGGAACAATTTTGCTGGGATGCATAATATTTGACATGATGGCGGGAACTCAGGAGGGAAGCCTGCGCTGGGTCAGCGGTCAGGCGATGCGACAGACCATGGAGGCCTACGGATGAAAGACATGATTACAACAATCGCTTCAATTATGATACTTATGATTTTCGTATTGCAGTTTGTTGCAAATCAGACAACCTATACAAAACTTGTGGCGGCGGAAAGCTGCGTAAGCGAATTTAGCGCTTTTGCAGAGGAGCGAGGGGAGATTGCCTCTGAGGACATAAACACTTTGAGGGAAAAGGCGGCTCTTTTTCTTGACTGCACACCGGAGGAAATACAGGTGGATACCCGAAACCTCGAATCGGGAAACAAGGGCTATGACATATGTGTGCCACTGAAAAATGTTATCGGAGCGGCGAAGCTACTGGGAATTTCATCGGCGGAAAACGAGACAAAATATCATTTTCGAGGTGTGATACTGACCCGGGAGGAAGAAGAGAAAGACGAAGAACGCGCGGAAACAGATGAAAGCGGGCAGCCGGAACCCGAGGAGAAGGAAGAAGCTGCGGAGGAGGCGGAAAATGAAGAACATGATAATGACCATGGGAATAACGATACTCTTTTGTGCGCTCCTTAAATTTCAGACAGAGCTTAACATAATTTTAATACAAAATATGTGATTTTTCCTTGACATTTTGAGGCTTTGTGTAGTAGAATATACAAATTGTAAGAGGGAGTAACTGGCGCGGCAACGCGTGGTATTTGCGACATCCCAACCGACTCAGGTCGGTTCGCATATATCTTAAATAGTAAGACTTTTACCGTATATACTAATATATGGTAGGAGTCTTTTTTTATTGACTTACTACAGAAGGAGGAAAAATGCAGTATTACTTAAAGAATGTTGACGAAACCCTGTCGGAAGTAAAATCCGGCGAAGCGGGACTTACTTCAAAGGAAGCAGGCGAAAGACTTGCCCGGGACGGCAAAAACAAGTTGGCGGAAGCGAAAAAGGACTCGCTCCTTAAACGATTCCTTTCCCAGATGGCAGACCCGATGATCATCGTACTCATTGCGGCGGCGGCAGTATCCGGAGTGACCTCGTATTATGCGGGAGAAAATTTTGCCGATGTTATCATCATAATGGCGGTGGTAATCATCAATGCACTCTTGGGAATGTACCAGGAAAGCAAGGCGGAAAAAGCCATCGAGGCTTTGCAGGAAATGGCGGCTGCCACCAGCAAGGTTCTCAGAGATGACAAGATTCAGGTAGTAAAGAGCGAGGATCTTGTGGCGGGAGATGTTGTTATTTTGGAAGCCGGCGATGCGGTTCCCGCAGACGGCAGAATCATTGAAAGCAACAGCCTCAAGATCGAAGAAGCGGCACTGACCGGCGAAAGCGTTCCGGTAAGCAAGATTTCGGAATCCCTTACGCTGGGAGATGCAAAGGATATCCCCCTTGGGGACAGAAAGAACATGATCTACATGGGCAGCACCGTGGTTTACGGCAGAGGCAAGGCGGTGATCTGCGGCACCGGAATGAACACCGAAATGGGCAAAATTGCCGATGCCCTTGCGCAGGCACAGGAAGGCAAGACCCCGCTGCAAATCAAACTTACCCAGCTCAGCAAAATCCTGACGATTCTGGTGCTGGCAATCTGCGTGGTAATCTTTGCGGTAAGCCTGATAAGGACCTCCGACATAAATGCAGAGGTGCTGATCAATACCTTTATGATTGCGGTAAGCCTTGCGGTTGCTGCGATTCCGGAGGGTTTGGCGGCGGTTGTTACCATCGTGCTTTCCATAGGCGTTACAAACATGAGCAAGCGAAATGCGATTAT
>CAVJCN010000332.1:0-2997 GCA_963647945.1 Absicoccus sp.
ACCTTTCCCAAAACCTTTGGGATATGAAGAACAGACTTCTCAGGGAACATTCCGGGAAATAAACAGAAACGATATAAAAGAGTAAAATACGGAAAATCATAAATAACGAGTCGCAAAACCGAAAAAAATCGAAATTTGCGGCTCTTTTTTTGCAAATGGACTTGCAATATCCGAAAAGAAACGGTATACTGATATTAGTTGATATCAATTAGTATCAATCAATAAAATGACGGAGGGCATAGGAATGGACGCAATGAATTTTTTAACCATGATCGAGGACAAGAAATTTACCGACCTGAAAAAAATGCAATACAAATATTCAAAAGAGGCGGTGGCAGAAATGCTGGAATTGCTCAAGAAAAATCGCTATATGCTTTTTCCTATGCGAGATTTCAAAGGAGAACCTATCATTTATTTAGATGAACTTGCCGGAATCAGCCCCAAATATGCGAAAATTTTGCTTGGATACCGCAGCGAATCCGAAAAGCTTTCCTCCCATGCCATGGAGGATGAGATTTACAGCACCTTTGATATTGAAAACATCAACACTTCCAGAGAAAGCGTTCGTAAGATACTGGCAGGCTACGCGCCGAGGGACGAAAGCGAAGAACGCATCTACGGCATGAAAAAGGGACTGGAGTTCATCAGCGATTATCATAACGAGATCAACGAAGAAAACTTATACAAGTTGTATCAGATGGCTGTGGGCAACTGTTTGGATGCCGAAGACCGATTGCCTGCGGGCTGTAAGTATCGTAACAATGCGGTTTATGTCGTCGGGGGCAAAGAAACTCACGAGGGACTGCCGCAGGAACTGCTGCCATCTTATATGAAAGCTTTTTTAAAATTTATAAATGTTGAAACGGATATCGACGACTTGGCAAAATCTGCGATCATTCACTTTTACATGGCGTATTTGCACCCGTATTTTGACGGAAACGGCAGAATCGCCCGACTTTTGCAGATGTGGTACCTTGTGCAGCGGGGCTATGCGGCGACGATGCTGGTGTCCATGTCCGCCCTCATTCGGGAAAGTCGGAACCTTTACTACAAGGCGTACCAGCTGATAGAGGCTAACGAAAAGATCAGCGGTTGCATCGATGTGACACCCTTTGTTTTGTATTTTGCTGAGAATGTTTACTCCCATTTTGCGGAGCAGTTCCCATCGCAGTTTGTCCTTGACGAGTTCGCCAACAACCTTTTGATGGGAGGAATCACCGAGAAAGAACACGCGCTGTGGAACTATGTGTTGAATCACTACGGCAAAACCGAGTTTTCCACAAAGCAGCTGGAAAGGGACTTCGGCGGCGCGGCTTATGCTACCATACGGAGCTTTGTGCAAAAATTCCAGAGATTGGGGCTACTTGAATATCGTAATTATTCAAACAGACCAAAATACAGAGTTTGGTAGACAAGGAGGCGGAGCTGTGTTATACTTTATAGGCGACTTAAAAAGAGAAGAAATCAACGATTATATAGAACAAGAGGAGAAAAAATGAACAACAAACTGACAGGCAAACAATATGTTTTGGTTGCGTCCATGCTCTTTGGAATGTTTTTCGGAGCAGGCAACCTCATCTTTCCAATCATACTCGGTGCAAAGGCGGGGGAGAGCCTCCTGCCGGCGTTGCTGGGGATGCTTATTACGGCGGTGGGAATGCCCCTTCTTGGTATCGTGGCGCTGGGAGTTTCCAGAAGCAGCGGGCTGATGCAGATGTCCAGCAGAATTTCAAAGGGCTACGGCTACTTTTTTACCTGCGCGCTGTATCTTACCATCGGGCCGTTCTTTGCGATACCAAGATGCGCGGCGACCTCCTTCTCTATGGGAATCGAGCCCCTTATCAGCGGCAACGAAACCCTGGCGCAGGCTATTTTCACCACGCTGTTTTTCGCGGCGGTGCTGTTCTTTACCCTTAGGCCATCAAAGATCATGGAATCTGTGGGCAAGTATCTGAACCCGATTTTTCTGGTTTGCCTGGGCATTTTGATGGTTGCGGCGCTCCTTTCGCCAACGGAAGCAATTTCCGAGGTGCCGGTAAACGAAAGCTATGCGGAAAGTGCTTTTGCCACGGGATTCCTGCAAGGTTATGACACGCTGGATGCTCTGGCATCCTTGGCATTCGGAATTATCGTTATCAATGTAATAACCGGAATGGGAATCAAGGAGCCGGGAGATATTGCAAAGAGCACCATCAAGGCGGGAATCTTTGCCATGCTTCTTATGACTTTTATTTATGCGGTGATTGCCATTGTAGGTGCTCAGAGCTACGGACTCTATGCCGACAAGCTTTCCGATCCGTCTTTCAACGGAGGAACCGCCTTTGCGATTATTGCGCGGCATTACCTTGGGAGTGCGGGAATGATTATACTGGCCCTTACGGTTACATTCTGCTGCATGAAGACGGCGATCGGCCTTGCCACCTCCTGCGCGGACACTTTCTCGGAGATTTTCCCAAATTCCATGTCATATCGTAATTGGGCGATTTTCTTCACGGCCTTCTCGCTGCTGGTGTCAAACATCGGCCTTTCAAAAATCATCTCATTCTCGGCACCGGTACTTTACTTCCTGTACCCGCTGGCCATCGTGCTGATACTGCTTTCGATTTTCGGAAAATGCTTCGGAAACGCAAGAGCGGTTTATGTTTGCGGAATCTCCTTTACGATGATCGCGGCGGTGCTTGACCTGTGCAGGGTCAGCGGACTTGCAAGCCTGCAGGGAATCGTGGAATGGGCATCCGGCTGGCTGCCGTTCTATTCCCTGGGACTTGGCTGGCTGGTGCCGGGGATTGTGGGAACGATTGTCGGACTGATCGTTGCAAAGTTTACGAAGAAAACCGCATAGATAAATACAAAAGAAATGATTATTTCAGGGGACTTCGGTTCCCTGTTTTTTTAAAAAATTGCGGTAGTAGAGCGGAAGGCAAAACAGATTGCCCCGAGCTTCGCGAGGAGGCATCCTTTCCAAACTGCGATAGTAGAGCGAAAAAAACAGTTCTC
>CAVJCN010000333.1:0-2154 GCA_963647945.1 Absicoccus sp.
CAGAAACACCGGCGAGGATGGCAAGGGGCACATGATTTTCAACTGGTTTGACTGGAAGCGTGACGGCAGTGATGTGCCGAAGATACACCCCAGTCAGAAGCCTATGTCCGTGCTGAAGCGGCTCATCGAAATCTTCACCGATGAAGGCGATGTGGTCATCGACCCCTGCGCCGGAAGCGGCAGCACCTTAAGAGCGGCGAGAGAGCTTGGCAGACCCAGCTACGGCTTTGAGGTATCGCGGGAGTTTTATCAGAAGGCGACAGAGGAGATGCTGAAATAAAAAGAAAGACCGGATCACATGACCCAGTCTTCCAATTTGAGATTTGGCACTCTGCTGAATTCGCCGACATTGTGGGTGATCAGCGTATGACCGCCGGATAATGCCTGCGCCGCAATCTGAACATCGTATGGTCCGATGGGAGTACCTTGTTTTTCAAGATACCCGCGAAGCCGTCCCGCAAATACAGCGTCCTCCGATGAAAACGGAAGGATGTTGAACGGTGCTAAAAACATGGCGAGTTTTTCTCTGGTGCGATTGCCCCAGTTGCTTTTCTCGGCTCCGTACTCCAGTTCAAAGACGGTGACGGAGGAGAGGAGAAACTCCGAGGGGCTGTGCGAGAGAATTTTCTGTGAAAGCAGCGGATACTGATTCTTCATGAAATAGATGCAGATGTTGGTGTCCAAAAGATACATCACAATTCCTCCCGTGTGGGAACATCGTCCCACGAGGGCTGGTTTCTGTCTGCCATAAAGTCCTCAGAAAAAGTACCGATCACCTGACGAACCGGTGCCCACGGATCCTTCACGGGATATGCAATGAAGATCTCGCCGACCTTATTGATGCAATATTCGTTCTCTTCGGTACGCAGCTCCTGCGGAATGCGGAGTGCCTGGCTGTTGCCGTTTTTGAAAACACGAGTTGTCATCATAATAATCACTCCTTTCGTGTGTACAGTCCGTGTGTACACCTATAGTATATGCGCTTCGAGTGAAAAAATCAATAGAATTCTGAAACCGTAACAAAAATGTTACAAACGAGACGTGAAGTTAGGAGGTAACATGAGCAATAAAACTTTGACCCTCGGCAGCCTGTTTTCCGGCTCCGGGGGTTTTGAATTGGGAGGAATACTCGCAGGGATCAAACCGATCTGGAATTGTGATATTGAGCCTTTTCCAATCCTTGTAACAACAAAAAGACTGCCGGAAGTCAAGCACTACGGAGATATTTCCGGGCTGAAAGGCTCGGAATTACCCCCTGTGGATGTCATAACAGGTGGGTTTCCTTGTCAATCCGTCTCTCAGGCTGGGAAAAGAGAAGGCGTTCAGCACATTGACCACGGCGGTGAAAAGACAACCCGAAGCGGTCTTGTCTATGAAGCATTAAGAATAATCAAAGAAATGAGGGAAGCAACCAATGGAAAATATCCAAGATACTTTGTTGTCGAAAACGTACCGGGGCTGTTCTCCAGCAGAGGCGGTGAAGACTTCAAAGCTGTCCTCGAAGCAATTATCGGAATTAAAGAAGAAGGGATCGAGGTGCCTGCGCCTGAAAATCACAGATGGCCAAAATCGGACGTATATCTGGGAGACGGATGGAGCGTGGCTTACCGAGTTCTCGACGCTCAATACTGGGGTGTGCCCCAACGAAGAGCAAGAATCTACCTTGTCGCAGATTTTGCTGGCGAAAGTGCCGGAGAAGTACTTTTTAAGTCAGAAGGCTTGTCTGGGTATACTCCGCAGGGCTTCCGTGCGTGGCAAGGAACTGCCTGCTGTACTGAAGAAGGCGCTGGAGAAACAGGCGGGAGGGCTGACGCTGGAGGTAGAGTCCTCTGTCTGAATCCGCAGGGCAACAGCGGCGTTGGCATCACTGAGGATAAGTCGCTGGCACTTGTGGCGCACGACCACGGAAACCACCCGGCAGTGCTGCAAGCCGCAGGCTTTTCCACGGAACACAGCGCACAGGCGCGAAGCATCGGCTATGGTGAGGAAGTCTCACCCACGCTTCGTGCAGGCGTTGTCCCTGCCGCCATGGCGATTGAAAATCATCCCGCCGACAGTAGGGTGAAGATTCAGGAGGACGGAAAGGTACAGACGCTGACCAATCGAATGGGTACCGGCGGAGGCAGTGTGCCGATGGTCGCAGAGCCTATCACG
>CAVJCN010000333.1:2164-2974 GCA_963647945.1 Absicoccus sp.
GGAAAAGGCATTTTATGTCAAACAGATAAATCTGCCACCCTCGGCTGTAACAACGACCAGACCCTGTTCCAGCCGGACATCAAGGCATACGGCGTGTGCAGCAAGCATTCACACTCCATGATGTCGGATAATCCGCACAGCGGCTTCTATGAGGCGAAGACCTCCAGAACGCTTGACTGCAACGGCGGACGGCCTGACTGTTCACAAGGTGGCATTTGCGTGGTAGCACCGGAGGTTTACGATGTGCGCTTCACCTCTGATGGATCCAAGGTGTCTCGTGGTCATGTGTATCCCACAGATACAGCGAGAACCCTCAGCACGGATAAACCCGATCCGGACAGCAACCAGGGAGGGCTTGCAATCTTAGAGCCGGTCTACGCCCTACAGGGCAGCATGATCGGACGCGCAGACAAGAACGGTCCGCAGGGAGACGGTGTGAACGAGGATGTGTCGTTCACCCTGAATACCGTGGATCACCACGCCGTAGCCGCCCCAGTGGAGGGTAAACACCCGGCTTACGGCATTGACCGTTCTGCATACAATCAAGGCGCAAATGCCAAATTCGGATTTAGCGTGAATGAAGAAGTCGAGCCACCCATGGTAGCAAGGGGAGCAGGTGCGGTGGCACAGCCGACCTACTGCGCAACGACCGGTTCCTATATGACGGTGGATAAGGAAAAGGCGCATACCCTGATGGCGCGTGATTACAAAGACCCGCAGATCATCAATGATCCGCAGGGGGACGAGCCGACATATATCGTAAGAAGGCTGACACCAGTCGAGTGCGCCAGACTACAGGGCTTTCCTGAC
>CAVJCN010000334.1:0-2972 GCA_963647945.1 Absicoccus sp.
CTGTGAAGATGAATCCGATCACAGAGGGTACAGAACCGAACTACTGGCTGTCCGCGTTGATTATCGACAAGGACTATATGTGCCGTCAGGTCAGAGACGATTCCAAGGCTCTTTACATAAAAGAAAATGGCAAATCCTGCCCGACTGAGATCCTTAAAACACTCGCGAGTTATAATGCCGAAGGCAGACCAATCTGGAACCCCGTGCGCCATCAACCTGCATTTTGCGGGTTGCGTCCGAGAAGGGCGGCGTAGAGAGTGAAAAACACCGGACTTTGATGCTGGGAGTAACAGAAAATATGGTGAAAACGGCTGAAAAGTGGTGTTTCTTGATGCTGATAGACACAGTTAGGCGGTGCAGGAGAGCTGTAGACGAGCAGTAGACGACCCTCACAAAAATATGGGTTGATGATGCACGGGGGAGGTAGACAGGTGAACGATAGCCACAGGGCGGCGACTTGGAATGAACAGAGGGCTTGAAACCGCTGAAACCGCTGGTTTTCAGGGAGATAGAAAGAAAACATGGGTTGATGACGCATGGGGTGAGTAGACAGGGCGTGGGTTGATAACGCACGGGGTAGGTAGACAGTGTGAGGGTTGATAACGCACGGGGTAGATAGATACGCCGGTCTCTGAAAAAGAGATGTACATAGTACCGCATCACGGGGTGAGCGAAAATAAACAGCGGAGTTACGAATAATAGATGAATTGGGGAAGACAGTGATGGCATTAAATTTATTCTACATAACAAACAAGCTGGAAGTTGCTCTTGTGGCTGAGAAGTATGGTGTCGATAGAATTTGGGTCGATTTAGAAACCCTCGGAAAAGAGGAACGCCAGAAAAATATAAATTCCGTGAAATCGCACCATACTGTCAATGATATCAAAATTATAAAGCCGTTACTGACTGACTCCGAGATGCTGGTACGAGTTAATTCTTGGTATGAAGGTTCGCCGGAGGAAATAGAGGCAGTTATAGAGGCAGGGGCGGATATTGTTATGCTTCCCTTTTGGAAGTCTGCCGAAGAAGTCAATAACTTCCTATCGGCCGTAAATCATCGAACTAAGACCACACTGCTACTCGAAACAAAAGAGGCCGTAGAATGCGTTGATGAGGTGCTTAAAGCGGGTGGTTTTGATGAAATTCATATTGGTCTGAATGACCTCCACCTTTCGTATGGTATGACCTTTATGTTCGAGCTTTTGGCAGACGGGACTGTGGAAAGACTTTGTGAGAAGTTCAAGGCTGCTGGGATTCCCTATGGTTTCGGAGGAATTGCCAAATTGGGCGATGGCTTGCTTCCAGCAGAAAAGATCATCATGGAGCATTACAGGTTGGGATCAACGCGCGCCATCCTCTCCCGTACCTTCTGTGACAATGCGCTTATAGACAGCATAGACGAAATAGAGAAAGTTTTTCGTGAAAACATGAAGGCACTTAGGGAATTTGAAATCAAAGTGCAGAATATGTCAGAGCAGAAAATCATGGATAACAAGACTGATGTTGTCGCTTCCGTAGATAAGATTGTGAAGAAGATAAAGGGGACGAGAAATAATGAGTGTTAAATTAACAGCTGAACGGCTGAAAGAACTAAAAAAAGAATATGGTGAAGCCTTTTATATTCTCGATTCAGAACAGTTCAGAGCAAATTTTATAGAGCTAAAGTCGGCGTTCTCGTCCATCTATCCCAATTTCAACATCGCATATTCCTACAAAACAAACTATACGCCGAAGCTATGTCGGATTGTCAATAACCTCGGCGGTTTTGCCGAGGTTGTGTCGGACATGGAAATGGAGATCGCGCTGCGCATAGGAGTAGAGCCGAATAAAATCATTTGGAACGGTCCGTACAAGAATGCAAAAAAGGTGGAGCAGCTGCTTGTTATGGGCGGCACGGTCAATATAGACTCTGCATATGAAATTGATCTCGTTTCGGATATAGCGGACAGGTATCCGCATCATAAACTCAATATCGGAGTACGCTGCAACTTTGATGTTGGCGACGGCGTTGTATCAAGATTCGGTTTTGACATAGGCTCCGATGACTTCAAAAAAGCACTCGCATTGTTTGAAACACACAAGAATCTTTATCTGATTGGCTTGCAGTGTCACTTTGCTACACGCAGGCTTGATACTTGGCGACCTCGTGCAGAGGGTATGCTTGCGCTGATAGACAAACTCGGAATTGCCCCGGAACATATTGACCTTGGCGGAGGGCTGTTTGGGAAAATGGCTGATTCGCTCAAGGCACAGTTTGATTCGGAAATCCCTACATACCGTCAGTATGCCGAGGCAGTTGCACCGGTTTTTGCGGAGCATTTCAAAAATTCAGAAAACAAGCCTCTGCTTTTGATTGAACCGGGTAGCGCACTTGTCGGGGACTGTATGAAGTTCGCTTCAAGAGTTGTGAATATCAAGGAAGTCCGCGGTAAGGCTATCGCCACATTGCTCGGCAGCATTTACAACATCAATCCAACGCTCAACAAAAAGAATCCGCCCATCGAAGTGTATGCGATGGGCGGAGAGCAAAAGGAGTATAAGGATTTGGACTTTGGAGGTTTTACCTGCATCGAATCCGACTACCTTTATCGTCATTACAACGGTAAGCTCGCAAAGGGAGATATGGTTGTTTTCGGAAATGCAGGCTCCTACTCCGTTGTTCTGAAACCGCCGTTTATTCTTCCGAATTTTCC
This sequence comes from Absicoccus sp., assembly GCA_963647945.1. Lineage (GTDB taxonomy): Bacteria > Bacillota > Clostridia > Peptostreptococcales > Anaerovoracaceae > CAG-238. The sequence goes on from CAVJCN010000334.1 coordinate 2,694, forward strand.
CGTAATTGATATATCGAATGGACAGGTTGAAGTGATAAAACGCGGAGAGACTTTCGACGATTTATTCCATACATTCAGCTTTTAAGAGGTTGAGATGTGGTATTTACTGAACAGATTTTTGAAAAGATTTTTTGATGTTTTGATATGCGCTGTCGCGCTTGTTGTTCTGCTTCCGTTGTGGCTTGTTATTGCGATTGCCATTAAATGTGACAGCGAAGGTCCGGTTTTGTTTGCACAAGAAAGACGAACCCAAAATGGAAGGCTGTTCAAGATGTATAA
>CAVJCN010000335.1:0-2971 GCA_963647945.1 Absicoccus sp.
AAGATCCGTACAAACCTCACGGCGAAAAAGCAAAACGGAGAGTATGCCGGAGCATTTGTGGCTTACGGATATGTGAAAGACAGCGACGACAAGAGCAAATTGGTTGTCGATCCGTTTGCCGCAAATGTTGTAAGGGACATATTCCGGTGGAAAATCGAAGGACTGAGCCCGCAGAATATTGCCGTGCGTCTGAACGAACTCGGCATCCCCTCGCCTGCAGAGTATAAGCGGCTGAGCGGAAGCAAGTACAAAACGAGCTTTCAGACATCTTCAAAAGCCATATGGAGTCATGTTTCCGTAAGGCGCATTCTGAAGAATGAAATTTATCTCGGCGTGATGATCCAGGGCAAACGAACAACGCCGAATTATAAGACCAAGACAGTGGTTACAAAAGCGGAAAGTGAGTGGCTTCGCGTGGAAGGTACACATGAGGCTATTATTTCTGTGCGTGATTTTGAGCTTGTTCAGGAGTTGCTGAAGGACGATACGCATTGCCGTGCGGGAGATGTAACAGTACCGGTATACGCCGGCCGCATTTATTGCGGCGACTGCGGCGCTACGGCCGTCAGAAAGACGGTGTCCTACGCAGGCAAACGCTATGTATATTATGTCTGCAACGCCAATAAGCACGATAAAACGGTGTGCAGCAGGCATTCCATAAGAGAGGATGTTTTGGACCAGGTAATCTACCAGACGGTCCGGCATCAAATTGACCTGCTGCTGGATGTAGATAAGGCACTTAGACAGTTTGAGAATCTGTCATGGGAAAAGCACAAACTGAAGCAGCTTGACGCAAGCATCGAAATACAGGAAGAAGTCGTTCGGAAAAACAACACGCTGCGCCTCGGAATCTATGAGGATCTGCGGGCGGGCTTGCTGGACAGGTCCGAATATGAATCTTTGAAAAAAGAGCTTGCAGAAAGAATCGACGAAGCAACTGCTGCCATTGAGAAGTTGAACAAAGAGAAACGGGAGATCCTCGACGGTGTTTCAAAGCAGCAGTCCTGGGTTGAACAGTTCCGTCAGTATGAAAATGTGACTGAGCTCACGCGACCAATGGTAATTCATCTGATCGAACGCATCAATATTTTCGAGGACTCCAATATTGAGATCGTGTTCCGCCATCGGAATCAGATCGAGGAAATATTGCAGTTTATCTCGGAGAAAACCGCAAACAAAAAAGTATTGGCTATGCCGATAAGGGAGGTGGGATAGTGGCCAGAGTATCACGGAAAAACGGCGTTTCCGAAAGTCAGTCTAGAGGCCAAAAGCAGACCGTGTTTCGTACAGCACTTTATGTCCGTTTGTCTGTTGAGGACAACGGTAAGGCCGATGCGGATTCGATTGAAAATCAGGAACTGCTTCTGAGAAACTATCTTGCCGAGCGGCCCTATCTCGAACTGAAAGAGGTATATGCCGATAATGGTTACACGGGTACCGATTTTGAGCGTCCCGCATTTAATCGAATGATCGAGGATGTGCGGAAAGGGCGAATCGATTGCATCGTTGTGAAGGACTTTTCCCGCCTTGGCAGAAACTATGTGGAGACTGGAGAATATCTGGAACGCATCTTTCCTTTCCTCGGCATACGCTTTATTTCCGTCAGCGACGATTATGACAGCAGCTCTGCCAATGCCGGTGAAAAGCTTGCCGCCACTCTTAAAAATCTGATCAACGATATGTACGCAAAGGACATATCCAAAAAGATCTGTTCGACCATGAAGAATAAGAGGCTGCGCGGTGATTACATCGGCAATTATGCTCCATATGGCTATCTGAAGGATGAAAATAATCGGAGCCGATTGGTAATTGATCATGAGATTGCTCCAATCGTAGTCGAGATCTTTGAACTCCGAGCGAAAGGGATCGGATTTGAAACTATGTGCCGTATACTCAACGAAAAAGGCTATCCCTCCCCGGGGCGGCTGCGCTATGAGCGCGGCATTATAACAAATAATAATAAGAAAGGGAGTGAACTGCCCTGGAATCGCCATGTTCTGAAAGACCTGCTTGTCAATGTGGTCTATATCGGGAATCTGGCGCAAGGACGCAGCTCGCAGTGCCTGTATAAGGGCGAAAAATACCATTGGACAAAAGAGGCAGACTGGGATGTGGTTGAAGGGACACACGAGCCGATTATCAGCATGGAGTTATGGAATAAGGTGCAGGAGATCAATACAAAGGCCTCAAGCGATGTGAAGAAATCGTTCGGACGCTATGCGCATCTCCCCAAACGACCCAATCCATATGGTTCGGTTTTGAGGTGTGCCGACTGCGGGCGCGTTATGAAATATGTACGCAGCTATACGCGGCCAAGAAAAGACGGCGTGGTCACAGACTACTACAATTATAAATGCCCGACAAACATCGAACTTGGAGACACGGCGTGCTCAAAAAAGAGCATCCGCGCCGATGACCTTGATAAAATCGTGTTGAGCGTTATACGAAAGCAGATGGATCTATTCCTTGACACGCAAAAAACGCTGCTCGGCTTGATCGCTTTGGAGAAAGAAAAAGCAAAGCACAGTGTACCGGCAAATCGTGTCAAAGAACTGCCGGATAAGCTGGATCAAAAGAAAAAGCTGTTTTCCCGGTTGTATATTGACTTCAAGGACGGCATATTGACGCAGCAGGAATATTTGCTTGCCAGAGATGTCTATCAAAAGGAAATCGCCGCATATGAAAGCGAATTGCAGGAGCTTCAAGCAATCAAAACCAAAACCAAGGTGACTGAAACAGGCGCCCGAAAATGGAATCGGCTCATTTCACGCTATTATAAGGCGGAAACGGTGACCGAAGAAATGGTCGAGGCAATGGTTGATGAGATCCGAGTGAATACCGACGGCTCTTTGGATATTCGGTTTAAGTACATGCCTGAGTTTGAGGAAATGTTCAAGGAGTGCGAGCGAATCAGAAAGGAGGTTGCCTAAATGCCGAAAAAACAGATTGCCGTGTATCTCAGGCTATCGCT
>CAVJCN010000336.1:0-2938 GCA_963647945.1 Absicoccus sp.
GTTTGCCATCGTCACGGCGGCGAGCGCCGTCTCGCCGAGCACACCGACCATGAACGTGTCGGCCATGGACATGGAAAACGTCACGAAATTTTGCAAGATCATCGGGAGCATGAGCAAAACGGCCTCCCGGATGAAGGCTTTTTCCTCGCGAATGAGACGCATGAGGCTACCTCCTTTGCGCACAGTTCGTTTATCATACCATGGTTTCCCGCCGCACGCAACCGCGCGTCCCGTTTCTGTTACCGGTCATTGACACCCGCCGCCCTTTGCGCTAAAATAATATTACTGTGCCCCCGTAGCTCAGTTGGATAGAGCGGCCGCCTCCTAAGCGTGAGACGTACCTTACGCCCTATATTTTTCGGCTTAAAAAGTACGGAGTCAATTTGAGCTCATCTTCTAACGTCGGCATCATGTATCATTTCCCGATAGGATATGGGCTCTGTTAGATAAAATCGCTGATCACAGGCATTCCCTAAAACGCCGGAAAGCCTTGAAAATACAGTAAAATTTCATATGCGCCAGTAGCTCAGCTGGATAGAGCACCGCCCTCCTAAGGCGGGTGTCGGGGGTTCGAATCCCTTCTGGCGTGCCAGCCAAGTCCGGAAGCCTTTTGCGGTTTTCCGGGCTTGTTTTTATCTAACAGAATTAGATAGAAACGATGTTTCTTCTAATTTCCCGTGCTCTTTTTCTAACGACGTTTTATCCGCGCGTGTTTCGTTTTTGTCTAACGCAAGGTGTATGGTATCACTTTCATCCATGAAAAATATAGATAAACCGTAAATTTTCGGGTGTCGCCACACAGGCTGCTATGTCTACCGTGGTATGCGCAGTACATGGATACCCACATAATTAACGCAGCTCCCCAGAGAATCTCTGAGGAGCTGCGTCTCTTTCTCTTACATGTTTTTAGCCAGGGCTCCAAGCAAAGCTGCAATTTCAGGGCTTGCCAGCATTTTTGCAAGGGTTTCCGGTGAAATGCCCTCCGGTAACTGAATCGATGGTTTCGGCTGTTTGGTGTCCTTCTTGTCATAAAACGCTTCCTGAAATAGCTGAGCGTTGTTCTTTCGGTCATCGTCCAAAATATGAGAATAGACATCCGTGACCATCTTGACCTGTGAGTGCCCGGAATCGCCTTGAACCGCTTTGATGTCGCCGCCGTTCAATTTCAGTTTGTAAGTAATACTTGCATGACGGAAGCTATGAAAGACTACCGGCGGGAGGTCGTTTTCTTTTATCAGGCGTCGCAGCGCGGCGTTAATTGTGGATGCCTCTGTTGGAAGTCCAAGTGCTCCGGCAAACACAAGGTTGAAGTCTTGATATTCGCTGCCCAGCAACTCGATCTTCTCGTCCTGAGCTTGTTTCCACTCAGCCAACATATGTGCAACAGCTTTAGGAAGGAATACCTTGCGGACGCTGCTCTCCGTCTTTGGCGATTTCAGCACTAGCACAGTGGAAGTTACAGAAGTCGTTGCCGGAAACTCCAGCATGACATCCTTTCCATCCAGCGCTGACAGAGTTTTTCGGCTGACGCGCTGGAGCTCTTTATTGATATATACTGATGCCGTGCCGCTTTCGATACTGTCCTCCGAAATATCTACACAATCCCATGTCAAGCCGAGCATTTCACCAATGCGGAGCGAACAGCAGAAAGAAACATTCAATGCCAGCGCCAGCCTTGGATCATCGCAGAGATGCAGTGCCTGAAATAACGTTTCGGCTGTCCATATATCACGTTTTGCGTATTCTGCCTTTGGCACCATTGCGTTGGCTGCCGGGTTTTTCGCCATCATATCCCACTTTACAGCCTGATTAAAGCAACTCCGAAGGATTTTATGGATATCATGGACGGTATGCGCCGTGAGCATTTTTACGCCGCTTTTTTTCGTCTTGCTGCTTACAGCCTCAGTTTTTAGCAGTGACTGATAATAGCGTTCAATCACACGGGTGTTTATGTCACTGATTTTCAAATTGCCGATTTTCGGACTGATATAGTGCTCAATCAGTGAAGTATTGCTGTTATATGTAGACATTGACCACTTGGTTTTTCCATATAGGTCAACATATTCTTTCAGAAGCTCGTCCAATGTTTTACACTTTGGGACAATGAACGTACCGATCTGTTCTTTGTACTCCACCTCTTTTTGCCGGCGCTTCGCCTCCGGCATTGTTTTGAAGGTTTCCCATTTCTGCTTGCGTTTTCCAGAATCATCTATGTACGAATATACAACACAAAAATGTTTCTTTTTCTGCACAATTGCCGCCATAGTCATAGCTCCTTTCTGCAATTCGATTGTATTCCGATGCTGGAATCAAGTACGTCTTTCCAACTTTGGTAGCCCTAATTTCGCCAGCCTGTATCAATTTATAGATAGCCTTTCTGCTCATTTTAAGTAGCTCTTGAATATCCTCTAATCGGTAATTCTGTTTTGGCAGCAACTGCATTTCCTGGCGTTCTTCGATTTCACTCTCGACAAACGCCTGCGAGTCGGACGTAGTTACATCTGAATTACTTTCTGCCTGCGGTATTATCTTGTAGCGCTTTTGCGAATAAAGCCAAGCCTCAAAGCTTTCAATCGTGATCCGCTGCTGTCCAGAGACTTTTACAATTTCAAAAACATTCCGGTTTTTTTCGTTGCCCACAATCCCGTATATGGTGTTCCTGTGAACGCCCAGCATACGGGCTATTTCTGGCATTGAATAAGTTTTTTCCAGCAGTTGCGCATCTTGTGCTCGATCTTCGGGTTTTCGAAGTCTCTCTTGCGTTGAATACCAGCGCTCGAAACTGGCTTTGGTAATCCGTATACAATAGTCCACTGTAAAGGTTTCAAACTCACCTCGGCTGATACGGGTGTAAATTGTATCCTCGGAGACCGCAAGAAGCTCCGCAAGCTCTTTCACTGAATATGAGGTTTCTCGTAATGCTTCTCCAGGTGGTGGC
>CAVJCN010000337.1:0-2272 GCA_963647945.1 Absicoccus sp.
GGATGGGACTTTATCAACGGCAGAATCAATTGGGATGACTGCTACCATGTTTCGGTTGACCGTTATGAGCAGGACAAGGGCATTCAGCTTCATGAAAACGACCTGCTTGTGACAAAGGATGGTACAGTTGGGAAGACCGCCTTTGTTGTCGATTGCCCGGAACAGGCTACCCTCAATAGCCATATCTTTCTGGTTCGCTCCAAGGATGGCTCCGTAGAGCCGGAATACCTGTACTATGTTCTTAACTCATTTATCTTCACAGATTTCATGAAGAACATACTCACGGGAACGACCATCAAGGGATTGACACAGGGCAATTTTTATAAATTCACCTTCGAGGCTCCCGATGTGCCGACACAGAAGAAAATCGTGGAGGTACTGGAGTCTATTGATGCTGTTATCGATAAGACGCGGGATTTGATTGAAAAATATACATCACTCATGAAAGGCGTTGTTCAGGATATTCTTACTGATAACATCACAGATGAGAACACAGTGAAAATGGGTACATTTTCAAATGCACTTGGCGGTAAGCGAGTCCCAAAGGGCTCTGAATTGACAATAGCGAAGACCTCTCACCCTTACATCCGTGTTAGGGATATGACTAAGCCCAAGGTTGTGGAATTGACCGAGGACTTCATGTATGTGGAAGAATCTGATTTTCACAAGATTTCGAGGTACATTGTGGATGCTGGAGATTTAATAATCTCTATCGTTGGTACGGTTGGTGCAGTTGCACTTGTTGGGGAATCTCTCGATAAGGCCAATCTGACAGAGAACTGCTCTAAAATCGTGAATATCAAAGGATATAGCCCTGAATTTTTGTATTACTTCCTTAAATCGGAGTACGGGCAAAAAGAAATCGCTGGCGGTACTGTCGGTGAAGTCCAGGCAAAGCTACCTTTAAAAAATATCCTCGAAATTAAAGTACCAATTTTGAGTGAGCCAGAGCAAGAAGCAATCGTAGAAAAGCTACGGATTGTGGATGAGAAGATAGACCGAGAAGTAGACTATTATAACAAGATGGAGAACATCAAAGCCGGGTTAATGCACGATTTGCTATCAGGCTTAATTGATGTAAGTGCGGTATAAGGAGGCGGCGTTTATGGCAGGTAGACCATCCGAATTGATGTATGTGGAGACTCCACTGCTTGAACAATTGAAAAAGCTGGGCTGGACGGTCGTCCAGCTGGATGACAGCGAAAAACACGATCCTCAGAAGAGCTTCCGGGAATCCTTCTCGGAGGTCGTTATCCTGTCACGCCTGAAAGCTGCCCTGAAACGCCTTAATCCTTGGCTGAACGAAGTGCAGATTGATGACCTCTGTAGGCAGGTGCAGGACTATCCTCATCCGCTCCACCAGATTCTCGAAAACAACGAGGAAATCTACGACCGCATCACGGAAGGCTTGTCTGCCGATAACGAAGAAACCGGTGAGATGAACTGCCCTGTGCGTCTGATCGACTGGACGGATGTAGACGGTTACGATGGTCCTGATGCGACTGACAACGACTTTCTTGCCATCAGCCAGTACAAGGTGCGCATCCCCGGAAAAGAGGAACATATCATTCCTGATATTGTTCTGTTCGTGAACGGTCTTCCTCTCGTAGTCATTGAATGTAAGGCACCGGATATTACCGAGCCGATGGCGGAAGGCATCGATCAGCTGATGCGTTACCAGAACCGCCGAGGTGCGGAAGAACCGGAAGGCGTACCGGAACTGTTTTACTTCAACCAGATCGTCATTTCTACCTGCTTCCATGACTGCCGCTATTCCAGCATTACGGGAGGCGTCAGCCATTTCATGGAGTGGAAGGACGCATACCCGTATAAGCTTCGTGATATCAATCCGAACGGCAAGCCCTCCGCGCAGGAAATTACCGTGGCCGGTATGCTTGAGCCTTCTCATCTTTTGGATATTGTTCAAAACTTTATTGCCTATAAGGATGAGGACAACGGAATCCGCGTGAAGCTTGTTCCCCGATATATGCAGTATCGCGGTGCATCAAAAATCATAGAGCGGCTGCGTAATGCCGTCAAGGGAGAAAAAGGCGGCACACTTTGGCATACCCAAGGTACGGGCAAGACGCTCACCATGATGTTTGTCATCCGCAAAATGTATAATTCCTACGATTTGAACAACTATAAGGTCGTTTTAATCGTGGACAGAAAAGACTTGCAGACGCAGATGTTTAAGACCACGAAGACTGTGAAGTACGGCATCAACATTGCCGGAAGCATCGATGGTCTGAAAGCCCTCATCAAAAATACG
>CAVJCN010000337.1:2335-2929 GCA_963647945.1 Absicoccus sp.
TCCGATTACCAAAACAGTTGACAACTTCGGCGGCTATATTGACACCTATACGATGCGGCAGGCCGAAGAAGACGGCATTGTCGTGGAAATCAAATACGAAGGTCGGGCTACAGACAGCGAAATTACCGACCACGATGCCATGAACCACGCCTTTATCGATATCTTCGGCTACCTCGATGATGAGGAGCAACTTGAGATTCTTGGCAAATATACGGTCAGAGGTTACCTTGAGGCGCAAGAGGTTATTAATGAAAAGGCTGCCGATTTGCTTGACCACTATATCAGCACCGTGTTTGCTAACGGATTTAAGGCACAGGTTGTCGGCGTCAGCAAGGAGGCGGCTTATCGCTATAAGAAAGCTATTGATGAGCTTCTTCCAAAGAAAATTGCGGATTTGGAACGCAATAACCCCAATCACATCGATATTGAACTGCTAAAGAAACTCAAAACTGCCTGCATCATCTCCTCCGGCGGAGCAAACGAGGATCAGCATCTGAAACAATACGCGAACGAGAGCGAGAATGAGATTATTATTGATGGTTTTAAAGCTCCGTTCGGCGAGACAGGTTTAAAAGGCGGTGATGGAAATTGCGG
>CAVJCN010000338.1:0-2922 GCA_963647945.1 Absicoccus sp.
GGCTTTCCCGTGCAGTCGTACACTACGCGGTTCACATGGTCTACCTCGTTTACGATGCGGGTCGTGACCCGATCAAGGAGCTCCCATGGCAGGTGAGCCGCCTCGGCGGTCATGAAGTCGCTGGTCTTTACGGCCCGAAGTGCTATGGCATAGTCGTAGGTTCGGAAATCTCCCATTACCCCCACCGAGCGCATATTTGTCAGCGCCGCAAAATACTGTCCCAAGGTATCGGGCTTTCCGTAAGGCGGAATGCTGCCCTCCTTCATGGCACGGGCGATTTCTTCCCGGTAGATAAAGTCCGCGTCCTGCACGATCTTTACCTTTTCTGCTGTAACCTCGCCGATGATGCGGATGCCAAGTCCAGGTCCCGGGAACGGCTGGCGGAACACCAGATAATCCGGAATGCCCAGCTCCAGTCCCGCCCTGCGGACTTCGTCCTTAAACAGCATACGCAGCGGCTCTATAATTTCCTTAAAATCAACATAATCCGGAAGCCCGCCTACATTGTGATGGGACTTGATAACCGCGGACTTGCCAAGTCCCGACTCGATGACATCGGGATATATGGTCCCCTGCACCAAATAGTCAACGGCACCGATTTTCCTAGCTTCCTCTTCAAAAACCCGAATAAATTCTTCGCCGATAATCTTTCTCTTCCGCTCCGGCTCCGTTACCCCCGCCAGCTTTGAATAAAAGCGTTCCTGGGCATTTACCCGGATAAAGTTCAGGTCATATGGCCCCTCCGGCCCAAAAACAGCCTCCACTTCGTCCCCTTCGTTTTTGCGAAGAAGCCCGTGGTCAACGAAAACGCAGGTGAGCTGCTTTCCTACTGCCTTTGAAAGCAGCACCGCCGCCACCGACGAATCCACGCCCCCGGAAAGAGCGCAAAGCACCTTGCCGTCGCCAACCTTTTCACGAAGTTCCCGAATCGTGGTTTCCACGAAGCTATCCATCTTCCAGTCGCCCTTGCAGCCGCAAATTTTCAGCACGAAGTTCTGCAAAAGCCTGAATCCCTGTACGGAGTGCATAACCTCCGGGTGAAACTGGGTGGCATAAAAGCCCGCCTGCGGATTTTCCATTGCCGCAACCGGACAAACCGGAGTGTGGGCGGTTACCTTGAAGCCCTTTGGCATATCCTTTATATAGTCGGTGTGGCTCATCCACATGATGGTATTTCCCGAAATTTGGCTGCCGGTAGCCTCGGCATCTCCTTCGCCCAGTCCCTCCAACAGACCGCTGCGGTCGTCTATGGTAACCTCGGTTCTGCCGTATTCACTCACCGGAGCTGTTGCCACCTTGCCCCCAAGCTGGTGAGCGAGAAGCTGAGCGCCGTAGCAAATTCCCAGCACCGGAATCCCAAGTCTGAAAATTTCCGGATTGCACTGGGGAGAATCCTCACCGTACACGCTGTTTGGCCCTCCCGTCAGGATGATTCCCGACGGTGCCATTTCTTTCAGCGCGTCCAAAGAAATCGTGTAGGGATGAACCTCACAATATACATTACATTCCCGAACCCTGCGGGCAATGAGCTGATTGTACTGCCCGCCGAAGTCCAAAACAACAATATTTTCTCTCATATTTTTTCTCCCTTGGTTTTCATTTCCTTTGTCTAAACGCTGATTATTTAATCACATTACCTGACGCATCCTTAAGGATCACATCGTGAGCACCGCCTTCCACAATGGATGTGGCGGAAACAAGGGTAAGTTTTGCTTTCTGCTGCAACTCCTTGATGGAAATCGCGCCGCAGTTACACATGGTGGATTTTACTTTTGTAAGGGAAAGATTTACATTATCGTGGAGGGAGCCTGCGTAAGGAACATAGGAGTCCACGCCCTCTTCAAATTTCATGCGTGGGTCGCCGCCAAGGTCGTATCTTTGCCAGTTTCTTGCACGGTTTGAGCCCTCGCCCCAGTATTCTTTTACATAATTTCCGTTTATATTCAATTTATTTGTCGGTGATTCGTCAAATCTGGCAAAATATCTGCCCAGCATGATAAAATCTGCACCCATCGCCAGGGCAAGAGTCATGTGGTGGTCGTAAACGATGCCGCCATCTGAGCAAATAGGAACATAAATTCCCGTTTCCTTGAAATATTCGTCACGAGCCGCAGCAACCTCGATAACCGCCGTTGCCTGTCCGCGACCGATACCCTTTTGCTCCCGGGTGATGCAGATAGAACCGCCGCCGATGCCGATTTTTACGAAATCCGCCCCCATCTCTGCAAGGTAGCGGAAGCCATCGCCGTCAACCACATTTCCTGCGCCGATTTTCACGCTGTCGCCGTATTTTTCCCGAACCCAGCGAATCGTGTCCGCCTGCCACTCGCTGTAGCCCTCGGAGCTGTCAATGCAAAGCACATCAACCCCTGCCTCCACCAGCGCCGGAATCCTTTCTTCGTAATCACGGGTATTCACCCCCGCTCCCACCACATATCTCTTGTGCTCGTCCAAAAGCTCATTGGGATTGTCCTTGTGGGAATCGTAGTCCTTGCGGAAAACAAAATGGGTGAGTCTTTGATTTTCATCGATGATCGGCAGAGCGTTCAGCTTGTTGTCCCAAAGTATGTCGTTTGCCTCGCTGAGGGAAATTCCTGCCTTGCCGTAAACCAGCTTATCAAATGGCGTCATAAACTCGCTGATGGGAGTATCCATTTCCATTCTCGAAATTCGGTAGTCCCTGCTGGTGACAAGCCCGAGAATTTTGCCTTCTGCGGTACCGTCATCGGTTATTGCAATGGTGCTGTGCCCTTTGAGAGCCTTGAGTTCAAGCACATCCCGAAGCGTCTGATCCGGCCTGAGGTTGGAGTCGCTGGTTACAAAGCCCGCCTTGTGGGTCTTTACACGGCTTACCATTTCCGCCTGTTTTTCGATGGACTGGGAGCCGAATATAAAAGAAATTCCACCTTCCCTTGCAAGTGC
>CAVJCN010000339.1:0-766 GCA_963647945.1 Absicoccus sp.
ATCTAAAAAGCCGCAGTTCGCGCCGGTGCCTGCTTAACCCGAGGGCACCCTGCGATTCGCGGCTCTTTTTTTTGCTATACAGCCTATAGCCATAGAGCCTGCCTATAGCCGTTAAAATTATCAGAATGCAGACCTACGATTACAATAATTTATAGATAATATGCCGTTAAAACCGTGGCAAATGCCGGAATCGTCAAAATCGAAAGCAATGTGGTGAATGCAACCACCTCGGCGCTTGGGAGGGCATTTTTGCCTTCGAGGGAAGTAACGGGAACCGCCGCCACCGCACCGGGGAAAACCGCCGCAAAGGTCAGGCAGAGCTTTACTCCGCTTGGAATCGGCAGCCAGTTAACCGCAAGGAATGTGAAAACCGGCAAAAGAAGCATTTTGGTGAATGAAATTCCCACCATCTTGCCGTGAGCCAGCATTTTAACGGGATTCGTGTCCCCCAGCTGCATACCCACCAGAAGCATTGAAATCGGAACGGTAGCATCGCCTATGGTTTCCGCAGTTTCAAAAATCGCCGTCGGAAGGTGAAGCCCGGCAAACAGCATAACAATACTGATAAATGAAACTATTGCGTTTATATTGCAAAAGGACAGCAGGAATGACTTGAAATCAAAGGCTTTTTTGCTGCCGGAACCGGCGGAAAGTATAATCGGCCCCAAAGAATAAAGGTAAACCGTCAGCGCGATATTGTGAAGAACCATAAGATACAGAATATCGGCGCCAAACAGGGCAAGGGTGATGGGAAAGCCTATGAACC
>CAVJCN010000339.1:776-2917 GCA_963647945.1 Absicoccus sp.
AAATACGAATTTGCAGATCAGATATCCTGCCATTGCCGCAAAAATGAAGAATAACATGGCAAGGACAAGGGTTTCGATGGTAGCCGCAAAGGTTTCTTCCGTCAATTCCTTTGAGGTTATTGAGGAAACGATCATGCAGGGCGTAATTATCTTTATCAAAAGATTCGTCAAAAACTCGTTTGCTTCTTTAGGAAGAACCCCCAGGCGATTCGCCGCAAAGCCCACTGCCATTATCAAAAATATGGAAATGATTTTTTCTATAATTAATACCATTATCTTAAAAAATGCCTTTCTTAAATCATATAAAAAATTTAAAAAAATTCCAAAAAAACTAAAATTTGCTCGGGACTTTGGGAAAATCCATGCAAAAGCCCAAACAAGGCTATTCTATCACAGTCGCCCGGGCACTTCAAGAGGGGACTTGCCTTTCAGAGCGCGAAATGATAAAATATACGGGCAAGATTTATAATATTTTGGGAGAAAAAATGTTTAAAGACGGACTTGGGGAGAGCAGCAGATTTTCAGGCTGCCATCCCGCGGTAAATATAATATTTTATGCCTTTGCAATCGGAATTACCATGTTTTCAACGGATCCGGCATTTCTGGGGATAGCGACTCTGTCTGCATGGGCATATTCGATTTTGCTCAAAGGTGCGCGGCAGATTAGGACAAACCTGCTTTTCCTACTGCCGATCGTAGTTATCATGACCGTGGTGAACGGGCTTTTTACCCATAACGGAAAGACGGTACTGTTTTTTTTAAACGACAGCAGGATCACCCTGGAGGCGATTGCATACGGAACGGCATCGGCAATTTTGCTGGGAGCTGTGATCGTATGGTTTACCAGCTTTAATGTTGTGATGTCTTCAGACAAGCTGATATACCTTTTCGGCAAAGCGGCACCGGTTTTGGGCCTTACCCTTTCCATGATTTTCAGATTTATACCCCTTTTGAAAAATCGTTTTAAGGAAATCAAACTGGGCCAGGAGTGCATGGGCAGACACGCCGAGAAGGGGCTGTTTGCAAAGACCAGGCAGCTTTGCAAGGAAATATCAATACTGATTTCATGGTCACTTGAAGCCTCCATCGAAACCTCGGATTCAATGGAAGCCAGAGGCTACGGCCTGCGGGGAAGAACGAGTTTTCATCTCTTTAAAATGTCCCCTACGGACTACAAAATGCTGGCGGTCATTGCGATAACGGGAACTGTATCTGCGATAGGCTGCATAGAGGGCAAAACCGGCATATATTATTATCCGGTGATCAGGTTTGCGGAATGGGATGCCCTGAGGATAATCACATTCATAAGCTTTACGGCACTTTTGGCGGCACCCCTTGTGCTGGATATTGCAGGAGAGAAAAAATGGCAACAATTGAAGTTAGAAATTTAAGTTTTACATATCCTACCGGAAGCGGGAAAGCCCTAGACGGTGTTTCTTTTGAGGTGCAGCCTTCGGAATTTGTGGTTGTTTGCGGCAAATCCGGCTGCGGAAAGAGCACTTTGCTCAGGCAGCTTAAAAAAAATCTCATTCCCTACGGCGAAAAAACCGGCGGAGCATATTATGAAGGAAGGGAAATAGCGGAGCTTCCCGACAGGGTCAACGCTTCTGAAATAGGTTTCGTGCAGCAAAATCCCGACAACCAGATCGTGACTGACAAGGTATGGCATGAACTGGCTTTCGGCCTTGAAAGTCTGGGCCTTGACAACCAATCCATCAAACGCAGAGTTGCGGAAATGGCGAGCTTCTTTGACATCCAAACATGGTTCAGGAAAGATGTTTCCGAACTTTCGGGAGGGCAGAAGCAGCTTCTGAACCTGGCTTCGATTATGGTTATGCAGCCGAAGGTGCTGATACTGGACGAGCCCACATCCCAGCTTGACCCCATAGCGGCAAGCGAATTTCTTAAGGTCATTTACAGGATAAATCGGGAACTTGGCACCACGGTTATCATTTCCGAACATCGTCTGGAAGAACTTTTTACCATGGCGGACAGAGTAATGGTAATGGACAGCGGAAAAATCATCGCTATGGATACTCCCTGGAAAGTGGGGGATTATCTTGCAGGAAGCTGCGAGAAGGACAGAAATCCTATGTTTTACGGGCTGCCGGCTGTAATGAAGATCTATTACAAATGTAAAG
>CAVJCN010000340.1:0-590 GCA_963647945.1 Absicoccus sp.
CAAGCCGCAGAGCTTACGAATTTGACCCCTGTTACACTGCGGTATTATGACAAACAGGGCTTGCTGCCTTATATGGAACGGAGAGAATCCGGTTATCGAATGTTTTCCGATGGGGACATTGCTATGTTGCGGGTCATTGAGTGCCTGAAAAAATCGGGTATGTCCATTAAAGATATTCGGCAATTCTCCGAATGGGTGCTAATGGGCGATGACTCCCTGCAAGAGCGTTATGATATGTTTCTGGAACGAAAAAAGATAGTGGAAGCGCAGATGGCAGATCTACAAAAAACGCTGGACTTTATTAACCACAAATGCTGGTATTATGAAACTGCCATTGAAGCGGGAACGGAAAAAATCCACTTCAAAGAGCAGTCTGACGAATTGCCTTGTGAATAATGCGGTTGAATTTTCTCGTAATCTATGATACTATTTTGATACTGAGATAACTAAATGCTTGAGATATGAGCAAGGAACATTAACATATTTGCGAATGCTTTGCACTGAATTTCAAGGCGTATAGCTATACTTATGCTGATTTTGCCGAGTGGGAATGATTTCAAGATTCAGAAAAAGCCTATAAACACTGGACT
>CAVJCN010000340.1:600-2904 GCA_963647945.1 Absicoccus sp.
AGCATAGAGGTGGCATACAAAGAACGATTTGAGTCATACGAATAATGGAAAAGGTACAATCAAAAACAATCCGGTCTGCCAATACTCACAAACCCCTGCAAGCCTGTCAACACCACATTATTCTGCGAACTGGCGCAGTGGATGATAAGCGGATTACCGTTGCTGTCCTTGCCCACAAACACGCCGACATGGGTATCACCGGGATAGAATACTAAATCACCCGGCTGTGCTTCGCTCCATGAGATGGGGTTGCAGTGGTCGTGCTGACTGGCCGCGCCGCCGCCATGTCCAATTACATAGCCAAGCGAATTATTGAATACCCAATCGACGAAACCGGAACAGTCCAGCCCATACGGGCGGATGGTTCCGGTCGTTCTGCTTCCGGCAGCGGTGACGCGAGTTGGTTTGCCCCAACGGGAATCCCAGCCGATGGCGCTGCTTTTGCCGCCCCAGAAGTAATTCACTTTACCGAGGAGTGAATAGGCTTTTTCCACCACAGCACGCCGCCGCTCGGAAATATCCTTCGGCATGGCGGCAAGCATGGCTCGGATCTGTGCTTCGTCCAGCGTGACCTCGCCGCCGTAGGTCCCCACCAGCTCTGCCAGCATTTGTGCGTACTCCGGCTTCAGCACTTCCTCCAGTGCTTCACGCTGGCTCTTATTGAAGTGGTAGAAGTCTGGCATATCCGTCGCCTTTTTGCTGGTGATGGTGATATGCAGAATGGTTTCCGTGCTGTCCTCATGCTCAACAGTCTGCACATAGTAGCTGACGGTATTCATGTCCCAGAACACTGTGCGGATGAGGTCGATGCGCTCCTCGTCGATGGTCACAACATCGGTCGCGTCTGCGTCGGCCCCAGCTGTCTTGACTGCGAACACGGCGATAATATCCGTCCAGTTGGCGATGGAAAGGTCGCTGCCGCCGTCCGGCTCCCGATGGATCACCACGCTGTCCGTAGGGTTCTCGGTCTGTATCTGGTTGATCTTCGCAGAAAACTCACTATTGATGAGCGCAACGGCCTGCGGAACGGATTGAGCGTCGCTGTCATTGCCAGACCAGAACACGCCGAACGGCGTGCCAATGACAGCCGCCGCACCGCCAATTATCAAAATCAGCGCAATGAGCGCACCGGCACCGCCCAGCAGTCCGACTGCCGCCCGGGCAACGGCCTGCCCTGCGCGGATGACTGCTTCCTTGACCCGTTCAAAGAGTTTTACCGTGCGTTTGGCGGTCTGCGCTGTCTTTTGTGCGGTTTCCTGCATGACCTGCTGCTGCACGCGCTGTTTGGCTCTTGCTGTGACCTGCGCCTGCGCCTTTGCCGCCGCTCTCTGACGGACAATGGTATCCTGCCACCCCGTGAATAGCTGTTCGCGGAGCGGTCTTTTCTCTTTCGGCGCTGTTGCGGATGATTTTCGCCGTTTTGGGGTATGGGACTGTTCAGTATACTTGGGTTTATCGGCATTGAGGGATGGTAATTCTACCTGCTGCTCCAGTGTCGCAATATCCGTCTGCACCTGTGCGGCCTCATGCTTTTCGATGATAGCCGTAGTTTCTTGGCGGCGTTCGGTCTGCTTTTTCGCCTGTGCCTGCCGGAATTTCTGCTTGGCACGGGTGACTTGCGGTGTTTCGGCTTGTGTCGTTGCAACGGATGAAGTGTCTCTGCCTTTCGGCTCGGCGGCGCTGAATTTGCGGTCGAATTGCTTCTGCGCCAGCGCCTTGCCGGAGCGGAACGCCGTGCGGCTGCTGATTTCCGCTGCATGCTGTTCCTTGGTCTGAAACCGTTCTACCGGCTCTTGATAAGGCGAGGTCTGTTCTCCCTCTGGCGTATCGTTCTTGCTCTTGAACTGCCGCCGGACAGCCTGCTCCCGCAGTACCTTTGCCGCCTGTTTGGGCAGAAAGGCGGTGGTCTGCCGGGTCTGAATATCCCGATTTTTCGGGCGTGTTCGTATCTCTTTCACAGCGATTCACCCGGCTTGGTCGTCATAAGGCGGTACAGTGCCGTGTTGCGCGGGAACTGGTTGATGAACGGCACTTTTGCGCCGCCGACTTTGATCAGTCCATGTCCCGACTCCGCATTGCTGATATAAGAAAGCTGTTCTTCCGAAATGCGGAGCATTTTTACAAGCTCCTGCTGGTCGGTGGGAGCCTGCGACAACATCAGCAGGAACTCGGAGTTTGCCAGCATATTCTTTGCTGTGGGAGAACGCAGACAGTCGGTGACATTCTGCGTAATGCCGGTCGCAGCGGCGTTCTTTTTACGGAAACGCTTCCAGCTTTCTTCGAGGAAGTTACTGCTGTACTCAT
>CAVJCN010000341.1:0-2899 GCA_963647945.1 Absicoccus sp.
GTATAGCGGCGCAAATTACAGCAATTACAGCAGATACATTGCGACAACACACAGGATAACGATCAGCAGCATGATGCCCATTACAGCGGAGATCCTCTTCGCCAGGTCCAAATCCACCCCCTCGTTCAGTTTCCCGGCATCCGAGGGGAGGATATCGTCATAGTACCCATCATACCCGTCATCCTTTGGAGGAAGAGGAACCTCCGTTCGGCCTCCGGAGCCAGTTTTACGCTTTTTCCGGGATTTTGAGGAAGGGGAGCCTTGTTCCTTTTTCTTACGCATTTGTGGGTTGGTCACTTGCTCAGTTGCTTTTTTCTGACTGCTTTCCTCTGTCGGCAGATTCTCGCCGCACTCGGTGCAGAAAGAAGCGGCGCCATCGGGAAGTACAGCACCGCAATAGGGACAATATTTCATGTTCAACGCTCCTTTGGGCAGTATTCGGCATTCAAGCCGTTTCTCAAGGCCCATTGGTGGACGATACGATTATACCATGGCTCCGTTTGCGTGTCATCGGCGCAAATCTTGCCACTTATCCTGCCATTTTATAGGACATTCAATCTTTTCAAAAACAGAGCGCAACGGAAATTCTCCCGTTGCGCTCTGTTCATTTATTCGTTTCTGATGCCAATACGGCAGAATCACGCACCTGCTTCGGTATACGGATTCAGGAACGGTGTCGGTGAATGCTTATAGGTGGCAAGGCTCACGATGACCAGCGCCGCAGCGCAGGCAAGCGCCCCCGGAACCGTCGCACCGAGGCCAAAAGGCTGTCCGGCCAGTTTCCAGCCGATGCAGACCGTAAAGCCCGCGATCATTCCGGAAAGGACGCCGGCTTTTGTTGCCTTTTTCCAATAGAGGGCGGCAAAAGCCGGAAGCCCGGCTGCCGCAGCGTAAAAGCTCCAGGCGAACATGAGAATATTGTAGGCGTTTTTGATATACAGTGCGATGACCAATGCCCCCAGCGGCATGACGACCGCAAAGAATCGGGTCAAGAGCAGTTCCTTTTTCTCCGGGATATCTGGCTTGAAGGTCTTGTAAACATCATGCACACAACTCTGCACGGACACGATCAGATAACTGTCTGCCGTAGACATGATGACCGAGAGGATACCTGCAAGAGCAAGCCCTGTAAGACCAACAGGCAGGATCTCAATGGCAAGAGCTGGCACGACGGCATCGGTGGTGCCGTACATGGCGATTTTATCCCCGCTGACAAGCTGATGCGCGACCACGCCCATGAACCACACAAGCGGGATAGTGAGACCGTATACGAGAGTACCGAGGAACAGCCCCTTCTTTGCCGCCTTCTGGCTCTTTGCGGCGAAGGCGCGCTGCCACATTTCCGCTCCGGCCAGCGTGAACACAAAGTATGTGATAATATCTCCGATGATATTGCCGTCAAGATACGGCTGAGCAAGTTCTGGAGCTAAGTTGCTGAAAAAGGCAGATGGTCCGCCAAGCTTCAAAAGCGAGGCGCCGGGAATAAGGATATAAACGAAGAGAATCAGCATGATGAACTGAAACACATCCGTGTAAATCACGCCGAACAGTCCGGATGTCGCAGTGTAAATAATAAACACCGCGCAGGCAATGAACGCACCCATCTCATAGGAAATGCCAATCTCGCCGCCAAGCATGTTGATGATGGTTGCCGTTGCCGTGACCTGCGATGCAACTGTCCCCATCATAGTGAAGGCAATCAGCGCACCTAAAATGACCTTGGACGATTTGCCAAAGCGCTGCTCAAAGAGATCCGGGATGGAGGTGATGTTGAAGGTGGTACCTACGGCAGAAATGCGTCCGGCAAAGCCCGAAAAAATAAACATACCCAGAAGATATGGCAGTGCCGTCATGATAGCCTTGAAACCGCTGGAATACGCGACACCGGCACGACCCATCAGACCGCTGCCGCCGATGATTGTCGCACAAACGGTCGCCATAAGCACCAGCGGGCCGAACGAGCGTCCGCCAAGATAATAGTCGTCCATGTTTTTGACTTTTCTAACAACCACAAGGCCCACCATGACCATCGCAATGAGATAGGCTCCGATAATCACAAGATCGAGCGTATGAATCTGACTATGGGACATCTAAAACTTCCTTTCTTATTCGGTATTGGAAAAAAAGCGGGATACCGCTTCCCGGGCTTCATCGGTGCCAACAAAAATGATCTCGTCACCGCCGTACAGTTCTGCATAGGGACCGGGCGACACGATGCGGGATGTGCCGCGGCGGATCGCCACGATCGTTGCGCCGGTGGCTTGCCAGAAATGTAAAGTACCAAGGTTTTTCCCATTTTCGGGCCAAGCCTCCGGAATCCGGCAGATATAGTTTGGCAGCGTATCATCCGCACGTAAGGGAAGGACAGCATAATCAAGGATGCTGCGGCATAGCTCCGCGAGTTGTTGAGAGACTTTGCTTTGCTGCTCCAACAGTTCTGTGAGACACCGTCTCTTGTTGCATACATCCATTTTGGGCTCAAAATTATGCAGATACCGCTTGGCATTGTCCGCAGAAAGCACATACACGCCGCTTTGCTTTCGTACATCTACAACACGCATATCGCTCAGCAGACGCATGGCTTTTCGAATCGTCTCCGGCGAGACATTGTATTCGGAAGACAGTTTGGATCGCCCGGAAATCTTCGCTCCCTCCGGGACATCTCCGCCAGCGATTCGGCTGGCAATGGAAAGCGCAATCTGCATATATTGTGGAAGTGCATCAATTTCCATTTGAAATTCCCCCTCTGCATGAATATGTATTTATTATAGCAACTGACAATCCAAAAAACAATACAGGTTTTCAGTTTTACTGGCGCATTCGACGATTTTTCCGCTCTTGGCACCGCGCGGTTTCTCTGTATCAAGGGCGCATATCCAGAACTAATACTCGTCCGAAT
>CAVJCN010000342.1:0-2897 GCA_963647945.1 Absicoccus sp.
TCTTCAATAATCGAAACCGCTATTGTAATAAGTGTCTTTAAGTCAATTACTCCAATACGGAAACCATACACTTTTTTAATATCCTTTATTAATCGCGTTACCTCTGCACGGTCATTGGGAAGGTAATACCCAACAGCAAGAGAAGCCGTGTCGGGAGTAGTAATATGTGTTTTTCTTGAAAGAAGAATAACTTTGTTTTCCAAGGCTTGACGAATTGCTTTCATTGACAAATGCTGCTCTTCCGTAGGAGACTTAATCTCAATCGGAATGCTATTCGTCTCATGTACAACTATTGCATCCCATCTTGCGCCATTATCACCAGGTCTAGATGCTTGACAGTCTAATCCCATAACCCTAAATAGCATTGCAACAAAAGGATAAAATGAAGTTTGAGTCGCAGTAATTCTGCTTTCAAAAATTCTCTGAATGACCTTATCGTTTGTATGGACAACTCGCTTTATCTCGGAAATCTCATCTTTAAACTCTTTTATTTCGGCATCTTCTGAATTAACACTTTGCGCTGGCACTGATAATGGAAGCTGATTGATTAGAGAATCCGTGCGTTCGATCTCAGGCACTACTGCCGATGTTTTTACTTTTGTCCCTGCTTTTCTTACTATACCAAGTGCAGCTTCAACTTCTGTACATCTTAGTGTCTGATACGGAGAGAACAGTATTTCTTTACCATGGAGTATCTCACTGCATAAATTCGTATCTTCTTTGATTTGTTCTGCTACTGGAGATACATCATATCCAGAGCGCTTTAACATCGCAAAAATACCGAGCCGTATAAGCGCATCCTTCTCCTCTTTTGAACATTTACGATACTCATCAAGACGAATATCCTTCATGCTTTTTAGGCTGTTTGCTACCTCCATCCCATGTGTTGTAATTCTCAGACACTCTAAAGACTTGGGGGCATAAAGGTCACTCCGACGCTCAGTCTCAACCCAGCCACATGTTTTCATAAAAGCAATAGGTAATCTTGTGGAATTATCAGGCAATGTCTCTTTTACGCCAAGTTCATCACATAATGCAGAATACGCAGCAGTTAACCTTCGATAACTTCCTCTCAGCTTTTTTAACGCAGTAACCATATCGCTGTATTGTTTGTTGTCAAGATCGTCTATACACATCGGGCCCAAGCAAAGCTCATGCTTATAAATCACATTATTAAGATCCACCATGGTGAATAGCGCAGTTTTGAAAAAGCGCACTTTCTCTGTATATTTTACGCCCATGATTTCTTGAGGATTGTTGATTCCTAAAACGCATTGTTCATAGATTGGAAGGACATTTTCTGTAACCGCTGCGTGCTCTCCTATATATGTAAATACCAACGGATATGAACTTTTACCTTTGGATGCAATCCACCCTAAAAGCCTGAAAACTTCCGCATACATCTTGGCGTTCATTAATGTAGAATTGCGGCTCGTGTCATCGGTGTCGCTCAAAGACAACGCCGCATCACCCGCATAGCCATACGCTGTCATAAGACAGCATCGAGTAATTGTTTGAGCCATCTCATTTAAGCCAAACGAATCGGCATCTTTATATTCTTTATACAGTTCTCTAAACACTTGTATTTGAGTAGTATATTGAGTGCCGGGATTTCTAAATCTAATCATTAGATGACCTCCAAAAATATATGATTAGTTTTTTATCTTCTCGAGCCTTTCTTGTGCGATATTATGCCATCTTTCTTCAAGTTCAACTCCAAGCCATTTAATATCATGGCCTGCGAGATTCATCTTTTCACAACATACGCCCAATGTTCCAGAACCATGGAAGGGGTCAAAAATACTTCCGCAATATTTCCCTTCTTTCATAGGGCAGAAAGCCTTAATTAATTCAAAAATCAGAGATTCTGGTTTCTGTGTCGGATGAGGTGTTTTCTCTCCTGCAAACCTCTTTCCTGCTAAAGTTGGGAAGTCCCAAACATCGCCTCGCATTGCGCCCTTATCATTGGGAACCCAAATTTTTTCTGTTCCATCAGCTGCATGATATTTTACAGGGGATTTTAACCGTTCTGTACTCTTATAAGGTATCCGCACTTCATCACAGTTATATACCCATTTTTTCTTATCATTAGAAAACCATAAAAATGGCTCATAGTGAGTTGCCGGTTCTTTGGTTGACCGGGAAAAACCATTTTCATAATGCCAGATATTCATCCGCCTATAAAACAATCCCGCATTATACATAGCAACCTGAACATAACAAATATAATTATGGATGCCAAACCAAATAATGCTTCCTGTAGGAGTTAATACCTGTTTGAGCTTTTTTATTCTTTCGTTTGTGACATTTATGAAATCGTCCAGCGGCAAACAGTCACTATTATTTCCAAAATCCTTGTTGATGTTATATGGTGGATCAGTTAATATCAGATCAAATTTCTGACCATTCTCTATAAGCTGATCAACAATAAGATCGGAGTCACCGCATATATTACCAAACAAGTAGTTCTCGTTGTTCATTTCTTTTCCTTCTTAAAAATCAAAATGTACTGGTGATGGATATTTTCTACATAGGCAAATGGATACCCGTAAGGCAATAAGCTCTTATGGTTTTGCAGCAATATTTTCGTTCCTTGCAGTCGAAGAACTCCACCCTCAGGAATAGTTGCCTTGTTCAGTTTCTGAATTAAGTCACTATGAAAGCTAATATACTCGGACTTATCACGGAAATCCGATACCACGAGGGCCATATACTTGCCATATTTAAGAACCCTTGCACATTGCAAAAAAACTTTGTTTACAAGTATATCCAGAAACTCCCCATAGTTATCTACATTGCCAAGGTCTTTATCACTTTCAGAATATTTTGTCTCAAGATTATTCGCCACACGGTTCTTTTTTACTTTCTGATCCTGTTTATTCAGGATTCCCCAATAA
>CAVJCN010000343.1:0-2897 GCA_963647945.1 Absicoccus sp.
TTCCAGGGTCTGCACCAGCTGCGCTACCGTCGATTTTTTCTGGCCGATGGCTACATAAATGCAGATAACATTCTTTCCCTTTTGGTTAAGTATGGTATCGATGGCAATTGCAGTCTTTCCTGTCTGGCGGTCGCCGATGATAAGCTCTCTCTGTCCTTTGCCGATGGGCATCATGGTGTCGATGGCCTTGATTCCGGTTTGCAGCGGCTCGTTTACCTTTTTACGCATGAGAACGCCGGGAGCCGGATATTCTATTGCTCTGGTTTCCCGGGTGACGATTTCGCCTTTGCCGTCAATGGGATTTCCCAAAGCGTCAACAACTCTGCCGATCATCGCCTCGCCAACGGGCACTTCGACGATTTTTCCGGTAGGCTTTACGATGTCGCCCTCTTTTATTTCTCTGTCTGAGCCGAGAATTACAACGCCTACATTATCTTCTTCCAGGTTCAGCGCCATGCCGAATACGCCGCTTTCAAACTCCAAAAGCTCGCCTTCCATGCAGCGGCTAAGGCCGTAAACTCTCGCAATGCCGTCGCCCACCTGAAGAACCGTGCCGTAATCCAAAATTTCGTATCTGCTATGATAATTTTTGATCTGCTCTTTTATGACCGAACTGATTTCTTCCGGTTTTAAATTCATAGGGACTCCTCCCCTCCTTAAATATTTTTCAGGGTGCGCAGCAAAGCGTCTAAATCCCCTCTTATGGATTTATCTATCATCTTGCCGTCAACCTGTATTTTGATTCCGCCGATAAGTTTTTTATCGACTATATTTTCCAGCTTTATGTTTTTACGAAGAAGTTTTGACATTTCTTCCTCAAACCTTGCAAGCTGCTCTTTGCTGAGGGGGTCTGCGCTGTAGATTTCTCCTACTGCCTTGCCCCTTTCCTCATCGTAGAGCCTGATATACTGCCTGTGGATTTTTTTAATCTCCGAGGTGCGCCTTTTGTCCGTCAAAACGAACAAAAAGTTGATCATTTCCTTGCTGAATTTGCCCTCAAAGCTCTCCGAAATGACTTTTTTCTTCTCCTGCGCCATTATTGCGGGACTATTTAGAAACTCCGCGAAATTTGGCGTTTCTTCCAGGACGGTTTCCAGGGTTTCAAGCTCTCCCAGAATCTCGTCTTCTTTTCCGAGTTCTTTCGCAGCCTCAAACAAGGCAGCTCCGTATGTAAGGGATACTACTGACTCTGCCATTTACCGCTTCCCGCCTCCTCTAAAACTTTATCAACAAGTTCCTGCCTGTCTTCTTCGCCCAGATCCTTTTCCATAATCTGCTCGGCAGTAAGCACCGCCAATTTTGCCACATCTTTTTTCAGTGCCAAAACCGCCTTTTCCTCTTCTGCCGCAATCCTCTTGTGAGCGTCCGCGATAATCTGGGAGGCTTCCTGTTTTGCCTCGGAAACGATCGTCTCCGCTCGCTCATCGGCGATAACCTTGGCTTCCTTGATAATCTGGCGCTTTTCCTCTTCGGCATTTGCGAGGGTTTTGCTGTATTCCTCCAGCAATGCGGTCGCTTTCTTACTTTCCGAATCGGCGTGCATGAGCTCTTCCTCGATCATCGCCTTTCTGGCCAGCATGAAATTATGCACTTTCTCGAAGAAAAAATGCTTGAGAATAAGGTAAAGCACAAGAACGGTTATGGCTGTGAAAAGAAGATTCCAGTTAAATTCAAGCAGTCCTTGGTATAATCTTACTTCCATATTAAAACCTTCTTAATGTCTGAATGTCTGAAATTCACCTGAAATATCTGAATTCTACAGTTTTCCTGCCAAGACAATCGCGATAACGAATGTCAATACTCCGATAGTTTCCATGATTGCCATTGCAACGATCATAGAAGTTCTGACCGCGCCTGCCGCCTCCGGCTGCTTGCCCATACTCTCCATTGCCTTTGCACCTAAAAGGCCCTGTCCGATACCGATACCAAGTGCAGCACATCCCATTGCGATGCCTGCTCCGATTGCTATAATTCCTGTCATTTTTGTCTCCTCCTACTTAATAAAACTTAATATGGCTTGTTGCCACAAAATCTTAATGGTCGTGACTCCTTGCGATTGCTTTCGCCAGGAAAACCATAGTCAGCGTTACAAATATATATGTTTGGATCACCGGCTCAAACATATCGAAAAAGCCGTTTAGCGGAAGTACCAGCACCGCCCGCAGGAAAGGCACGCTGCAAATCAGCGAACTCAGCCATTCCATAAGGTTCATCCAAAGGTCAACGACGATAACTCCGCCGAAAATGTTTCCGAAAAGTCGGAAGCCCAGTGACACCGGAAGAGTGCAGTCCTCCAGGATGTTCAGCGGAAGCATGAAGGGATACGGATCGCACATATGCTTTATCTTGCCCCGAAGTCCCAGGAATTTGATTCCGCCCACTTGAATCAGCAGGAATGTCAGAAGCGAAAGTCCGAAGGTTACATTAACATCCGCTGTTATCGGTCTTTGCCCGAACAGTCCCAGAGAGCTTCCCATGAGGATATACAGAAAAATCGTTCCTATATAAGGCGCATATCTTTCCGCGTCCCTGCCGAGATTCTCCTGTGCGTAATCGTAGACTTTCTCCACGATGAACTCCGCCGCTATCTGCCTCTTGGTGGTGGGTACCTTTTGCAATCCGTGTCCGAGCCAAATGCCGCAGACCGCGATTATCGCCGCGATTATGAATCCCCAGATGGTGCTTTCGGTAAGGAAAACCTTGCCGTCACCGAAGCTCAAAATGATTCGCGCCCCCAGCTCGTCAACATTTATCATGCAAAAACCTCCTTTCCCCTTGCTACATATCTCTAAAAACTAACAAAAGTAACACCCGGCAGTCTTTTTGTCCAACCAAACATTACTTCTTCCTTTTTTCTATTTCTGATATTTCGCTCGTTTTTTGCGGCTCTTCGCCGC
>CAVJCN010000344.1:0-2881 GCA_963647945.1 Absicoccus sp.
CTTTTTTGAAATATTCCACAACGGTACCCTCAAAGCCCAAATCCGTGCCTACGAAGAAAAGCAGCACGCAAAGTCCGACTTTGATGATGATTCCCGCCCATGTTTCGAAGGTGGAAATATGTTCCCCAAAGATAGGACGTACGCAGAAATATCCCACCAGCATTCCGATTATAACGGCGCCGATAATAAAAAATGTCATCTTGTCAATGCCGCTTTCCTTTTCTTCCACAGCCTTGATTTCTTCGGTCAGTTCCGCCCGCGCTTCTTTGGCGGACTCCGCTTCTTCTGCGGCTTCGACGGAGGCGGCAAGCTCCGCAGCTCCGGCTTTCTTGGATGCGTCTTTACGACTTTGCATATATCCTTTTTGGTCGATGCCGAAAATTTTTCGGGTGATTGTGATAAATAGAATCGACAGCGCCATAGTAAAGATTGTCATTACAAGGGCGTATATTCCGATGGCTCCTATATTATCGGTTATTTCCCGGTTGGCGCCCATGCGCATACCCATAAAAAGCACCAGCACGATAATCGCTGCCGTCTGCACCGTTCCAATCCAAAAAAACTTTTCTTTCTTTGCATTGAATTTTGCGCCAAAAAAATACCCCACAAGAGTAATTCCCAAATACAAGATTAAATCTGACATACTGCCCTCTCCTCGTTTCTGCGTTCTTCTAAACTTTTTTAAAGATTCGCTAAAGATTTTCTCTAAAGATTATACATTTTTTCTTGACAAAAGTCCACAAGTGATTTACACTATTCAAAGAGAAAAGAACATCTTTAATTCGGTACAGAGAGACCGGCAAGATTGGCATAAGCGTCCGCCCAGTTTCAGTTTGAAGCTCGGGGACTGTTTTGTGAGGTTTTGCCGCGGGGCAAGGCTTTTTTTATTACACACGCTGCCCTACCTGACCATAAGCAAGGCTCTGCGAAAGACTTCCAAATCTTAGATGTTCCTTCTGAAAAGCTACATTATATATTCAAGGAGGACAAAATGAATAGCAATCAACCAATTTATGACGCTCGTCAGCTGGGCACGGGCAAAACACTGATTCTCGGACTTCAGCATATGTTCGCAATGTTCGGCGCGACGGTGCTGGTTCCCATCATCACAGGCCTTAGCATTTCCTCGACCCTTCTGTTCGCGGGACTTGCTACCTTATTTATGCACTTTGTGACAAAGAATAAAGTTCCGGTATTCCTGGGCTCGTCCTTTGCTTTCCTTGGCGGCTACGCTGCGGTAAAGGAAGCCGGCGTTGCAGAGGGAATGACCGAGAGCGTTGCCCTTACATATGCCTGCATCGGCGTTGCCTGCGCAGGTCTTCTTTACCTGGTGCTTTCCGCAATCTGCAAGGCTTACGGCTCATCCAATGTAATGAAATACTTCCCGCCGGTAGTAACAGGCCCGATCATCATTTCCATCGGTCTTAACCTGGCTCCCTCCGCAGTAAACAATTGCAGCACAAACTGGTGGATCGCGCTGGTTGCCATCGTTACGGTAATCGTTTGTAACATCTGGGGTAAGGGAATGATCAAGATCATCCCGATCCTGCTGGGGGTTTTAGCTTCCTACATCGTGGCGGCCGTTACAGGAAATGTTGACTTCACACTGGTAAAAGAAGCATCCTGGCTGGGTCTTCCGGTTCTCTGGGAAAACACAGGCTTCTCGGTATTCACAAACGGCGATACAAACTGGGGAATGGTAATCACTTCCATTATCACTATCGTACCGATTGCATTTGCAACAATGATGGAGCATGTGGGAGATATCTCCGCAATCAGCGGAACCGTTGGTCAGAACTTCATCAAGGACCCGGGCCTGCACAGAACCCTCATCGGCGACGGTATCGGAACTTCCATCGCAGCCCTCTTCGGAGCTCCTGCTAACACAACTTATGGCGAAAACACAGGCGTACTTGCCCTGACAAAGGTTTATGACCCATTCGTAATCAAACTTGCGGCAATCTATGCGATTCTGCTTTCCTTCTGCCCTAAGTTTGCGGCAATCATCGAGGTTATGCCTTCCGCAACCATCGGCGGCGTTTCCATCATCCTCTACGGAATGATTTCCGCCATCGGTGTAAGAAATGTGGTAGAAAACAAGACCAACTTCCAGGAATCCAGAAACGTAATCGTTGCGGCAATTATCCTGGGACTTGCGGTTGGTATCAACTTCTCCGACGCAGCAGGTATCCCGATCGTCATCGGCGACATCACCATCAACATGACAGGACTTGCGGTAGCTTCCATCGTAGGTATTGTCCTCAATGCAGTTCTGCCGGGCAAAGATTATCACTTCGTAGAAGAACCGGATGAAACGCTGGCTTCTTCCCTTGGAAAATACTAAACATAGACTTGCGAAAGACCGTCGCTATCCGGCGGTCTTTTTTTCAATAAGCACAGCAAGACTTTAAAAGACTTCAAATGGAGGTTTCTATGAAAACGAAATCCGAACTGATGAACGCCGATGATATGCGGCGGGCACTGAAAAGAATTTCTCATCAGATCATTGAGCATAACCACGGCGCAGAAAAGGTAGTGCTGCTGGGTATAAGGCGCAGGGGCGTTCCCCTTGCCCACGCACTGGCAAAAAACATAAGCGACATCGAAGGGATAGATGTGCCCGTGGGAGAACTTGACATCACCCTGTACAGAGACGACCTCAGCGAGATTCACCCCGATCCGGTTATTTCGGAAAGCCTTGTACCCTTTGACATAAACGGTATGTATGTGGTTCTGGTGGACGATGTGCTCTATACGGGAAGGACTGCACGGGCGGCGCTGGATGCGACCTCTGCCTGCGGCAGAGCTGCCGGAATCCAGCTTGCGGTTCTCATCGACCGGGGACATCGGGAGCTTCCCATTCGAGCGGACTATGTGGGGA
>CAVJCN010000345.1:0-2874 GCA_963647945.1 Absicoccus sp.
GTCCCGGCACCCCCAGTACCCCTGCGGTCAGCGCCGTCACAGGATTCAGTGGAATAAAAATTCCCGCCCCTGCGAATAGGGTGTTTATCAGCAGGATGCAAAAGCCCGCAATCAGGCTGCTTGCCACAAGTTTCAAAATCATCTTGATAGGCCACAGAAACATCTTGCCTATAATAAAAATCATAATAATCGCTCCCGCGTATGTGAGCAAAACTCCGATTTGCAGTCCCATGAAGTGCTCCTTTCGTCCATGTCCCCTTCGCAGACCCTCCGCCGGCTTTTATGCCGATATCCTGCCCTCTCTGTTCAATAAAATATGCGACTATGGAATAAAATAGAATAAAATCCCCTATACTAGTAATAAATATCTCATAAAGTAAATAACCAGAAAGGTGATTGCCATGATGTTAAAGATTCCGGAAGCCTTACATTCCTCCCTTCGAGCTGCCCCGCGCTACGCCCGGCCGCGCTGCGAAGATGAGATGCTGTACACATCAATAAAAAATGCCCGTTGCGAACTGGATGCCGCAGTGGACATTTTCAATGAACTTACCGATAATGCAGCCGTTGATTACGCCGCATATAATATTCTTGCCGCAAGGGCAAAATACTCCTACCTCTTGCAGCTTGCAAAGGCAAAGAACCTGTCCCTCTAAAGCTCCCGGCGGCCCTCCATGGCTTTGAGCAATGTGACCTCGTCCGCATATTCCAAGTCGCCGCCTACGGGGATTCCGTGGGCAATTCGGCTGACCTTGATCCCGCTTGGTTTAACAAGCCTTGCGATATACATCGCCGTAGCCTCACCCTCTATATTTGGGTTTGTGGCTATGATAAGCTCTTTCACATCGTTTTGCTGTAGCCTTTTGATGAGGGACATAAGGTTTATGTCCTCGGGGCCGATCCCCTCCATTGGGGAAATTACGCCGTGCAAAACATGATAAAGGCCGTTATATTCTCTTATTCGCTCCATCGCCATGACATCTTTGGGGCTTTCCACCACGCAGATGGTGTCCGGATTTCGGTTGGCATCGCTGCAAATGGCACAAGGGTCGTTATCCGTAAGGTTGCCGCACACGGAGCAGTATTTCATCTCTTTCTTCGCCGTAAGAATGGCGTTTGCCAGCTGCTCCGCCTCTTTGTCCTCTAAGGAAAGGATATAAAAGGAAAGCCGCTGGGCCGTCTTGCTGCCTATCCCGGGGAGCTTTGACATCTCATTTATGAGTCTGGCTAATGGTTTGGGATATTGCTTCATATTTATAACCCCGGTATTCCAAGTCCGCCTGTGAGCTTGCCCATTTCGTTGTTTGAGATTTCGTCAATCTGGCGGAGCCCCTCATTAACTGCGACAATGATAAGATCCTGCAACATTTCTGCGTCATCCGGGTCGATGACCTCCGGCTTGATTTCCAGCTTCACGATTTCTTTTTTACCGTTTACCACCGCCGTTACGGCACCTCCCCCTGCGGTTGTGGTAACCTCCTTTTCTTCGATTTCAGCCTGAATCGCCTCCATCTGTCTTTGCATCTGCTGCATTTGCTGGAGCTGCTTCTGCATTCCTCCGCCCATGCCGCCCATTCCGGACTTTGACGGCTTCTTGCCGGCTCTCATTCCTTTTCCCATTTATACTTCCTCCGTTTTCTGTTTCTTTAATCTTTTTCTTTATATCTCTTTAATCTATCTCTACTTCTATACCCAGGATTTCGCTGGCTCTTTTGGCAAGCTCTCTGTTATCTTCCGTTTCTGATTTCCTATCAGCGTTTGCTCCCTGATGCTTTTCCAGTTCGGATTCCAGGCAGCATATCATCTGAAGCCTGTGCCCCAGCTTGTCCGCCATGATATTTTCAATCAAATCCCGCTTCTGCTCGACATATCTTTTCGTAAAATCGTTGTTTGCAAGGACGGTAAAGTTTTTTCCCCCCAGGTGATAGAGTTTCGTTCCTTTTCTTATCAAATTGAAGCTGCCCGCTTCGTCCTCACCCTCTTCAAAGACCTGATGCCAAAGGATTTCGTTTTCCTTATTTTCATCTATGACAATCCCGGAATGCTGCGGAATTGTTTTTTGTTCCGCCGCCGCAAAAGCCTGTTTTTCCGCTGCCGGTTCCTGCTGTCTTGCCGGTTCGGGCTGCCTTGCCGATTTTTCCGGCTCATTAAATGGCTTTACCCCATATCCCGGTGTCTGAGCTGCGGGCCTTGTCTGCGCCGGGGGCCTTGTCTGAGTTCTGCGCATTTCTGCCGGCGCCGCCCTTTCGGAAAGTCCCGAGGCTATGTTTACAAGAGCAAGTTCCAGCAGGATTCTTGGCTGGGTAGACCATCTTGCCTCATTTGTCGCCCGTGAAAGTTTCAAAATTGCGTCGTTTATTTCTTCCATCGAAATGCGATCGCTCTGCTGCTTGATCTTCAAAATATTTTCCGCAGACATATTCAAAAGATCCTCCGGGTTCTTCACGAACTTTGCAATCATAAGGTTGCGATAATATGCCGTCCAGTCCCGCATAAGGCTTCTGACATCTTTTCCGTCCGCCAAAGCCCTGTCCAGCATAAAGAGTGCCTCCGAAACATTTCTGAGGGAAACCTTTTCGGTAAGCTCCATGAAAAAGTCCTCACCTGCCGTTCCTATATATTCAAGAATATCCTCTCGGGATATGTTTTTTTCGCCGGAGGCAAGCACCTGGTCGAGTATGCTGAGCCCGTCCCGAACGGAACCGTCTGCGCAATTTGCCACAAGTCTTAGGGCGCTCTCCGAAATTTCAACGCTCCTTTCATCGCAAATCCGCTTCATGCCGCCCATGATGAGATTGAGGGGCACCCGCTTGAAATCAAATTTAAGGCACCTCGAAAGAATAGTCGCAGGTAATTTCTGGGGCTCCGTGGTGG
>CAVJCN010000346.1:0-2874 GCA_963647945.1 Absicoccus sp.
GCGGAGGTAGCAGATGGAACCCATATACAAGAGAGTTTTGCTGAAAATCAGCGGAGAGGCGCTTGCAGGTCAGCAGCGTTTCGGAATCAACGAAGAAATGACCCGAAAGGTTGCCAAGGAAGTGAAGGAAATTCACGATTTGGGCGTGCAGGTGGCAATCGTTGTAGGCGGCGGAAACTTCTGGAGAGGAAGAACCAGCAAGGATATGGATCGAGCCACGGCAGACTATATGGGTATGCTTGCCACTGTGATGAACTCCCTGGCTTTGCAGGACGCTTTCCTGGCACTGGGGGTCAGCGCAAAGGTACAGACGGCGATAGAAATGAAGGAAATCGCAGAGCCTTATGCCAGAAGACGGGCTCTCAGCCACCTGGAACACGGCGACATCGTGATTTTCGGGGCAGGAACGGGCAATCCCTTCTTCTCAACGGACACGGCGGCGGCACTCAGAGCGGCAGAAATCGATGCGGATGTGATTTTACTGGCAAAGAACATAGACGGGGTTTATGACAGCGACCCGGCAGTGAACCCGAATGCGGTAAGATTTGAAGAACTCACCCACATGGAGGTGGTGGAAAAAGACCTGAAGGTAATGGATTTGACCGCCGCAACCCTGTGCAAGGATAACGAAATCATGATTCATGTGTTTGCAATCGCCGAGGACGGAAATGTGCTTCGGGCAATTCGGGGCGAAAAGATAGGTACGATTATAAAGTAGGAGGAAAAAATGGAAACCATTAAGAAGAATCTTGAAGAAAGAAGTAAAAAGACGATATCAATTTTAAAAGAGGACTTAAACACGGTCAGAGCCGGCAGAGCAAACCCTGCGCTCCTTGACAAGGTGATGGTTGACTACTACGGTTCGCCGACACCTCTTAAGAACCTTGCAAACATTTCGGTTCCGGATCCAAGAACCTTGATGATCACGCCATTTGACCCGAAATCCATTTCCGAAATCGAAAAGGCTATCAATGTGGCAAACATCGGAATCAACCCTTCCAACGACGGGAAATGCGTAAGACTGGTAATTCCTCAGGTAACCGAGGAAAGAAGAAAGGAACTCACCAAAACCGTTAAGAAGATGGGCGAGGACAGCAAGATTGCCATAAGAAATCTCAGAAGAGAGGCAAACGACGAGCTAAAGAAGCTGGAAAAGGCTCACGAAATCACCGAGGACGAGCTGAAAAAAGCCCTGGAGGATGTTCAAAAGGCAACAGATAAGACAACAAAGGAAATCGACGACATCATCGCGGCAAAGGATAAGGAAATCATGGAAGTATAATCTTTCGCCGCACACAAATAAGAATAGGGATAAACAGTTGTGTGGCTATATTTTGTAGCCACACTCTTTATAGGAGAGATAATGAGTCAAATTACAAATGTTCCGAAGCATGTTGCAATCATCATGGACGGAAACGGGCGCTGGGCGGAAAAAAACAAGGTAACAAGGCTTTCCGGCCACAATCAGGGCATGTACGCCATGAAAGAAATAATAAAGAGGGCGGATGTTCTCGGAATAAAATACCTGACGGTTTACGCTTTTTCCACGGAGAATTGGAAACGCTCCCGGGAAGAAGTGGGAGGAATCTTCAACCTGCTTGTGAAATTTGTGGCAAGCGAGCTTGAAGAGCTTAATGAAAATAATGTAAAAGTGCATATTCTCGGAGATTACACGAAAATTCCGAAATCCGCGGAGGACAGCATAAATAAAGCCCTTGCGGTTACTGCGGATAATGACGGTTTGCAGTTTAACATCGCATTGAACTACGGCAGCCGGGCGGAAATCACAAGGGCTGTGGCAAGGATAGCCGAAGAGGTGGAAATAGGGAAAATACGACCTGCGGAAGTAAGGGAAGAATTGATTTCCCGCTATCTTTACACCGGCGAGGAAAACGGAAACATCCCCGACCCGGATCTGATTATAAGGACAAGCGGGGAGATGCGGCTTTCAAACTTTCTCCTTTGGCAGGCGGCTTACAGCGAATTTGCCTTTACGGACTGCCTTTGGCCGGACTTTACGCCGGAGGAATTTGAACAGATCATCGAGGAGTTTACTCACAGAGGCCGCAGATTCGGCGGACGGAAAGGGGCGGAAAAGCAATGAAAACAAGAATTATTTCGGCGTGCATGATGCTGCCGCTGCTTGCTTTGGTTTATCTGGGCGGTTACTGGCTCAAGGGAGCCTGCGTGATCGTCAGCGCCATAGCGGTGCGGGAATTTTACAAGGGATACGAAGCAGTGGGCACAAAGCCGGCATACGGACTGGCTTACGGCGGGCTTTTTCTGCTTTATTTCTTTGAGATATGTTTGCCGGGAGATGCACGACTCGCGCTCTTTTGGGCAGTGCTGATGGTAATGGCATCCATGATATACGGATTTAGGGTAAATGAGCGAAAGCTTGAGGATATGT
Organism: Absicoccus sp.; assembly: GCA_963647945.1. GTDB lineage: Bacteria > Bacillota > Clostridia > Peptostreptococcales > Anaerovoracaceae > CAG-238. The sequence goes on from CAVJCN010000346.1 coordinate 2,411, forward strand.
CCGCAACCCTTTTGGGCATATTCTACTGCGTGTTGTTTCCCTTCCATATAACGCTTATCGACAGAAGCGAGTACAGCATTTTAATTTGGCTGGTGTTCCTGGCGGCTTTCGGCACGGACATCATGGCGTACTTCGTGGGAATGGCAATGGGAAAGCACAAGCTCTGCCCGAACCTGAGCCCGAAAAAAAGTAAGGAGGGAGCAGTGGGCGGCGTGCTGGGAAGCATTCTCTTCTGCGGCATTTTCACCCATTTTGTTATACCGGATATGATGGCGGAGTCCATGTTCATCGCCATCGCAGGAAGCATCGTGGCCCAGCTTGGGGATCTTTCGGCATCTGCATTTAAACGGCAAATGGGAATCAAGGACTACGGCAATCTAATTCCGGGGCACGGCGGGATCTTAGACCGCTTCGACAGCGTATTTTTCACGGCGCCGATGGTTTATTACTGTATCCTGTTCGTA
>CAVJCN010000347.1:0-2863 GCA_963647945.1 Absicoccus sp.
TGCTCAAGCCCGATTTCTTCCAGTATATATGCCACCGAATCCCCAACCGCAGGGGTTGGAGCAAGGGAAAGGTCGATGATGCCAAAAGGAACTCCCAGCATACGGGAAGCCTCGGTTCCCACCAGCTGACCCATACGTGTGATCTTGAAGGCAGTCTTTTTGATCAGCTCCGCCACCTCGTTAAGCGGCGCGTCAGCAGGAAGTTTGGAAAGAGCCGAGCGAACAACTCCCGGACCGGAAACCCCTACATTGAGTACCACATCGGGTTCTCCTACGCCGTGGAAAGCTCCCGCCATGAAAGGATTGTCCTCCGGCGCGTTGCAAAATACAACCAGCTTTGCCGCGCCTATACACTGGCGGTCTTTTGTGAGATTCGCAGCTTCCTTGATAACTCCGCCCATGATGCGAACCGCATCCATATTGATTCCGGCTTTTGTGGAACCGATGTTTACCGAGGAGCAGACAAATTCGGTTTCCGCAAGGGCACGAGGGATGGACTCAATGAGCTCACGGTCACCTGCGCTGAAGCCCTTTTGCACAAGGGCGCTGAATCCGCCGATAAAGTTTACTCCCACATCCTTTGCCGCCCGATCCAGGGTTTTTGCGTATTTCACCGGGTCACCGCCGCTTGCTGCCAACAGCATCGCGATAGGGGTAACGCTGATTCGCTTATTTACGATGGGAATCCCGTATTTTTTCTCGATAAATTCACCCGTAGCCACCAAATCCTTGGCGTTGGAATAAATTTTGTTGTATATTTTTTCGCAGGAACGGTCGATATCGCTGTCCGCACAGTCAAGGAGTGAAATACCCATTGTAATCGTTCGTATATCGAGATTTTCCTCCTGTATCATGGTTATGGTTTCCATGATGTCGTTGAAATTTACCATTCTATAGCCTCCGTCCCTAACTTAAATTCTGTGCATCGAGTTAAAAATATCCTCGTGCATTACGTGAACCACCATGTCCGGAACCGCCTCAGAGAGACATTTTTGCAGCGCGTCGATTTCGCAGCTCATGGCGCTGATGTCGATAATCATTACCATGCAAAAATATCCGTCCAGAATTGACTGGGTAACTTCCAGCACATTGGCGTTTTTGTCGGCGCAGGCTGTGGAAACGCGAGCTAAAATTCCCACCATATCCTTGCCGATGACTGTTATAACTGCTTTCATTTGTATATCTCCTTAAATCTTATTTTCGATCGGACAAGGCGCAGCAGAGCAAAGCCTTACCGAATATTCGTTATCCTTTAGAGTCTTGTCCTTGCATAGACGAAAGCGGATTTGCGGATACTTTTCCGCAAAATACTTTCGATTGCAAGCCTTGTGACCCGAAAGATTATTATAACACCTTTCGTTTGAAATGAAAAGGACTTCCGAGCCGGAAAGGGCGGCTTCCGATGTATTTTTTTCAATACCTGACGGGGCAGCCGAGGCAAGCAGAGCTTTTAGCTGCGCCTCCAGCCTTTCCCGGGCGATTCGTCCCTCCACAAGCTGCCGGAAAGCCGGGTGAAATGCCGTTTCCGAAGCCATGATATCGCTGGATTTCAGCCCCACACGGATGATATTAATTCCCGCTTCATCGAGGATTTCGTACATCGCCTTTGAACGATGGATGGCTTCTTCCTCGGAAAGGGGAGTGTAAAGCCCTACAAGCATCATATCGTGAAGGGCGGTGTCTTTGATTACAACGGTGGGATAAATCCGGGCAATCTCGGGGGCAATCCGCACCGTTTCCCGTGCCGAAAAAATGCACTTCTCGAGGGTATCTCCGGGGAGTCCCGCCATGAGCTGAATGCCGAGAGTGAAGCCGCATTCCTTGATAAGCGCCGAGCTTTTGTAGACGATGTCCGCATTGTGACCTCTGCCCGACAGCCTGAGAACCTCTTCGTCAAAGGACTGAACCCCCAGCTCGATGACATCTGCGCCGTAGCCTTTGAGATTTTCCAAAATTTCCGGATTGATATAGTCCGGACGGGTGGAAAGGTGGATTTTGTCTATTTTGCCTGCGTCCTTGTATTCCTTAGCAAGGGAAAGAAAGGCACTCTGCTCTTCCATGGGGATCCCCGTGAAAGACCCCCCGAAAAAGGCAAGCTCTACGGTTTCGAGATTCCTGTTTTCAATTGTGGAAAGGTGTTCTTCGATGGTTCGCCTGGCATCTGCCACCGTAACATCGCCGTTCCTTGCGGTAATTCGCTTCTGGTTGCAAAATACGCAGTCGTTGGGACAGCCGCGGTGGGAAATGAACACCGGAATAATTGCGTGAGTTTTCATAATACATACATTATACATGAATTTTGCCAAAAAGACAGGGGAAGCACGAAAAAATACAGAAACAACCGAAAAAAGCTACGAAAAAAGGGCGAAAAAAGCAGGCAAAAAGAAATATAAATTGATATCGGGCAAGTTTTCTGATAAAATCGAAGCATATGGGAGGGTTTTGCGAAATGAAAATCGGAAACGACTGGGACGAAATACTGGCAGAGGAATTTACGAAAGAATATTACATAAAACTGCAAGAATTTATTGAGGAAGAATACAAAACTGCCCGGGTGTACCCGCCTAAATCGGATATTTTCAACGCCCTTGCCGCTTGCCCTTATAAAGAAACAAAGGTCGTAATTTTGGGGCAAGACCCCTATCATCAGGAGGGGCAGGCTCACGGGCTTTGCTTTTCGGTGAATCCGGGAGTAAAAATTCCGCCTTCCCTTGTGAACATCTACAAGGAGCTGAAATCCGACCTGGGCATTGAAATTCCAAGCCATGGCTGCCTTACATCCTGGGCGGCACAGGGAGTGCTTCTTTTGAACGCAGTTTTGACGGTGAGGGACAGCGAGCCGAACTCCCACAAGGGAAAGGGC
>CAVJCN010000348.1:0-2861 GCA_963647945.1 Absicoccus sp.
GTGATCTGCGCCGATCTTAGCAGTAGATGAGCCGTGCCAGCCGTTCTGATAGGAAAGTCCGTTTGCCTTTCTGTTAAAACTCCCATCTCTAAAGTCCTGCTGGCATTCCCATATGAGGCACTGGGTCGCTGCTACCCAATCGGCAAAGGAGTATGACATTGCATTCTGTCCGTAATATTTGTTGCCTTCCTGAAACCCGATGTCGCTAAGTTCGCCTGCACTCCTTGTAACAGGGCCGTAAAACAGCACCCGAAACATATTGTCGATTGCATAGCCCTTGCCGCCGGTTTCGTACGCCTCCGCTATGTCTAAGCCGACTTTTTCCCTTGCGTTCATCTTCGCGGTGTTCTTCTGGGTCACTCCGTGTTCTGCGCAAAATACCAGAGGATCCAATGCCCTGCCGGTATTGATAGAATATACCTGCATGGGTGAATTTGCCTCGGTACAGCTGCCATCGCTTCTGAGAGTGGGCCCCGAATAATCGGCATAGTAGATTTGCATATACCGCGAAGATTTTAAATCGTAATCCCGCAGTTTCTTACTTTCCAGCGAGCCGTTGATTCCCGGCAATGTGGCTGCTTCTGCTGTTTCAACCCCTATGATTCCTGCCTGCGAAAATCCGGTGCCTTGCAGCATTGCCGCCGGAGTTCCCGTAAAGAATACCGCCAAAGCAAGAAGCGTAGTCATGATCCTTTTCATTCTTTTAGTTTTTTTCACTTTCCCTCTCGTATTCATTTAACCTCTTTTCCTTCCATTTTTTGCAAAACAAAAGACGGCAGCCGAAACTGTCGTCCTTTGCGCTTTTATCGTTTATTTCATTTTTATTTGCTTTCATTAAAAGCTGTCATTCCAAGCTACTTTGCCGCCTTTCTCTGAATGAGCTTGATGATTTCAACAATCGGCATTACCAGGAACGCAAGGCCCAGGGCGATCGCGTATTCCTCAAAGCTGATGTGTTCAAATTCAAATGCCTCCGAAAGGAATGGCACATAAATTACCACCGTCGTTGCCACGAAGCTTGCAATGGATGACCAAATCAATGCTCTGTTCATATATTTCATGCTGAACAGGCTTCCCCGCTGGGAACGCATATTGAAGCTGTGGAAAATTTCCGCCATGGAAAGGGTAAGGAACGCCATTGTGGTTCCGTCCGGGCTTGTGGTGATTTCCCAAACTCCAGCTTCGATATAGTGTCCGATGAAGTATGCCGCCAGGGTGAGCACCGTAAGGACAACGCCCTGGTACATCATGTCGAATCCAAGTCCGCCTGCAAAGATGCCGTCGGTGGTTTTTCTCGGCTGTCTTTTCATAATATCGTCTTCCGGTCTTTCCATTCCAAGGGCCAGCGCCGGGAAGCAGTCCGTAATGAGGTTTATCCAAAGCAGGTGAACCGGCTGCAAAATCACGAAGCCCAGCATGGTAGCCGCAAATATGCTGAGCACCTCACTCATGTTGGATGCAAGGAGGAACTGTATAGACTTCCTTATGTTGTCATAAATTCTTCTGCCCTCTTCAACCGCCCCTACTATTGTGGCAAAGTTGTCATCCGCAAGTACCATGTCCGCAACATTTTTGGTAACATCTGTTCCCGTGATACCCATTCCAACGCCTATGTCCGCAGACTTGATGCTCGGAGCGTCGTTTACTCCGTCTCCGGTCATTGCCGTTACATAGCCCTTTTTCTTCCACATATTTACAATGCGAACCTTGTGTTCAGGCTGCACCCGGGCATAAACGCTGATATTTTCGATTTCTTTTTCAAATTCCTCATCGCTCATTTCATTAAGCATTGCCCCTGTGATGGCTTTTCTGTTTCCACCCAGGATTCCCAGTTCTCGGCCGATGGCAGAAGCCGTGTCGATGTGGTCGCCGGTAATCATAACCGGTCTGATTCCCGCCTCGTTACATTCCTCAATGGCAGCCTTGACCTCCGGTCTTACCGGGTCGATCATTCCCGAAAGTCCTACGAAGCAAAGGTCGTTTTCAACTCCCGCAGGGGAAATGTCGGCAGGAAGCTCATCGTAGGTCTTGAAAGCCGCCATCAGCACTCTGAGAGCCTTGTCAGCCATCTGCTTGTTGGCTGCTGCGATTTCCCTGCGATCCTCCTCGGTAATCGGGCGGATTTCTCCGTTTTGGATGATCTTAGTGCACTTTTTCAGCACCTCATCCGGAGCGCCCTTTGTATATTGAATGATTTTGCCCTCTTCGTTCTTATGCAGTGTAGACATCATCTTTCTGCCGCTGTCGAAAGGAACCTCCGAAACTCTCGGCATTTTTGCCTCAACATCGGACTTTTCAATTCCTATTTTGTGAGCATAATTTACGAGGGCGCATTCCGTAGGTTCTCCTGTGGCGGAATCCTCACCTGCCTCTATTCTTGCGTCGCAGCATAGTGCCATAGCCGAAGCCAGCAGCTCTTTCTCCTGGGCTCCGCTGTAGGTTTCCACAACCGTCATCTTGTTCTGGGTAAGGGTTCCGGTTTTGTCCGAGCATATTATCTGGGCGCAGCCCAAAGTTTCCACCGCCGTCAGCTTTCGGATTATCGCATTTCGCTTACTCATATTCGTAACGCCTATGGAAAGGACGATTGTAACAACCGCCGCCAGACCCTCAGGAATCGCAGCAACCGCAAGGCTAACCGCAATCATAAATGTGTTGATGAGCACTTCCGCGTTTATGTCGGATGTTCTTATAAGGCTTACCGCAAAAATCACAACGCAGATTGCCAGCACCAAAACCGTCAGAATCTTGCTGAGCTGGGTAAGTTTGATTTGCAGCGGGGTTTTACCCTCCTGGGCCTGTGCCAAAGCATCGGCAATTTTACCCATTTCGGTGTTCATTCCGGTGCCGCAGATCACCGC
>CAVJCN010000349.1:0-1655 GCA_963647945.1 Absicoccus sp.
GATCCGTTCATCAGAAAAATTCGGACGCGGCCTATTCCTATGTAAAGGAAAGCGATGCGGTGATCTTCATGCTTTCCGTGGACAGCCCCATTAACCAGATTGAAATCGACTTTCTCAAAAATGCAAAGGAGTACGCGGCGAAATTCTATTTTGCGGTGAACAAAATCGATTCCATCGACGAATCGGATCTTGCGGAGTATCTTGCCTATTGCCGCAATCTCATCTGTAAACTCATGGGAGTTGACGAAATCCAGCTTTTCCCTGTAAGCGCAAGAACCTCGGTAGGGATAAAGGAGCTAAAGGATGCCATCGAGGCGGACTGTCAGACCACCGTCCAGGAAATCATCGAGGCTTCCGCAAGGCTGAAGATGCGGGATATCGCCACCAGTGCACTTTCACAGATTGACCTTTACCGGACGGCGCTGAAGATGCCCGCAAGGCAGTTTGACGAAAAATTTGCCGAGCTTAACGAGTTTTTCGGGGAAATCAAGCAGGAAGCATCGGAGTTTTGCGAGAACTTCCGCAGTAACCCTCGTATGCTGGAAGCCCATATGAACGACATCAAGAACCGGCTTTCTGCAAAGGTTTCGGATATGTTCGGCATTAACTACCACTATACCATAAGCAGCGTGGACTTTTTCCGAGGCGGCGGGGTGGCTGAGGACGGTTCTCGTGACCTCAGAGCCAGCTTTAAGGCGGCGGTTGATTCCCTTTGCGATGAACTTGCAAAGACCCTGAACACCATATTTATGCACAGGGAAGAAAGCACCTATGTGGTGATCCGCAGGGTGAACGACCTGAACAGGCTGGTGCATCGGCTGGTACAGCTTCGGCGGGAGCTGGAAAACGAATAGGGCAAAGGAGCTCTTTAGATTCCGGGGCGGTGCTGAGAATGGGACTTGCAATGCCACATTCGGGGTCGCAGGGTGCAGGTAATAACAGAGAATTTAGGCAAGCAGCTTCGGCTGCTTGTTTTTTTCTGCGACCGAGTGAAAAGCTATGCCTTCGGCCGAATAAAAGGCCATTAAAATTTTGAACTGCTATACTAAAAGTAGACGGTAGGGGGTAATTTTTGAGGTGCGGCTGCATACATAATATCCCATATATGTAAAATAATATTGATTGACAAAATCACATGGGGGGGGGGGGTATGATAAGAACATGACAATGCACCGGTCAACAAAAAGTAGACACGAGAGGGTCTAACCGGTGCAGAATGCAAGATGTATTTACAGGAGGAAAATTATGAAGAAATTATTCGCAATTATTATGAGCATGTTGATGATTGTATGCTTCGTGCCGAGTATGGCATTTGCAGAGCCGGAACCGACACCGACACCACCGACCCTTAACGAAACAAGCAAGGTTTGGACTGGAGTTACTCCGGATAATGTGCAAAACCTGCTGGACGGGCAGTACGGTTCAATCGACAATACGACTATACTGCTTAGTGCGGGCACTTATGGTAAGCTGGAACTGGGCCGTGCCACGGCATATCCGGACAGCCATACGGAGTATTTCAACAGCAGCACCGGCTTTAATGGAACCGCGGTAAATTTAGAAACGCTGAAAGAAAGCCATCAATATCGTTACTACATCCGCAGTATAAGCAATGTAACCTTGGAGCCTGCGGACGGTGCAGCTGTTCAGATTGC
>CAVJCN010000349.1:1725-2852 GCA_963647945.1 Absicoccus sp.
GCGATGAAACTGACAGCACCGATAAAAGCTACTATCTTGCACAAAAAGTAAGCAATATCACCTTTGACGGGATTACTTTCACCGCAAGTGTGAATATAGAATCCTCTCAGGCTGAAACCGAAATTGACGGCGTTACATTTGAGAATTGTACCTTTAACATCGGAAATACAGCGACAGGCAATTATGCGCTGCGCTACTACAATGAAAATAACAATGAAAAAGTAAAGAATCTAGTTGTTGATAAATGCAATTTCCAAACTTGCTATCAGGGGATTTATACTCAACAAATCAAGAATATTTCCGTCACCGACAGTACTTTTACTACGACTGGGCACAATGCCATAGCTATTCAGTCTGGTGGCCCAGAAGGTAGTCCATACACTGTAAATCATGGTGATGTGACAATCATGGAAAATTATTTTAAAAATATTAAAAAGCCAATATTCCGTTTTGGGAGAGTCGGCGAGAATACAAATATTGTCATAAACAACAATGTAATAGTAGAGTATGGAAAGGGAGACCCCTATCTGATCGAGGCGACTTCGATTGATGAGAAAGCTAAAGTGAATATTGAGTGCAATTACTGGGATAATACGGAAATAGATACTGCGGTTAGTAGCGAAAGTAAGTTCGACAAGTATAAGCCTATAACCACTGGCGTTATCGCCGGAACTTTCCCGGTGAATAATGATAATCCTGACTACTGTGCAACGGGATATACGACTGAGGCAGTGACAGGCGGTTACAAAGTCGTGTTAAAGAAAACAGTTGTTGATACCATAGGAACCGGGGGCAGTGCCACGGTTAACGACACAACGAAAGCAGGTACAACCGAAAGTAAAGTAAGCACCGAAGTGAATGAAAGTAAGAAAAAGGAAGCAGCTGCCGTTGCCGCAAGCGTGACAACAGCCGCAATCGATGGCAGCGAAGAGGCTAATAATACGGCTCTGGTAAATGCTGCCCAAAAAGTTGAAGTCAAGGACGACACAGCGGTGCAGCAGGAAGTCATTCAAGCCCTCATTGCCGCCGGACAGATCAAAGTGGTTGAGAATACAGGCGATGACGCGGCCCCAACCAAAATTGTTAAGGCTGCTGACGGAAGCGAGAACGAGAATGTCGCCATAACC
>CAVJCN010000350.1:0-2832 GCA_963647945.1 Absicoccus sp.
ATATTACACAGAGCTTTATATGTAAAACATATAAATAAAATCCCGGTAAGAGAAATTCTTACCGGGATCTATTTTTGAGATCATATTTTTCATAGAAAGTACTGTTAAGATTTCTATAACATGGTGTGAGTTCGTATATTACATGGACACCGGTTTGTACAATATGCAAATTACTTCAGTATCAGGAAAAATTCCTAATAATTTGCGCCAGGCTATTGACAAAAGCTTTTGTCCTGCATATAATCTTATTAAGAAATATTCCTAATAACAACAATAAAAAGGGGGAAACGATTATGGATGCTAAAAACAAGTATGCAGGCACACAGACCGAGAAGAATCTTTGGGAGGCCTTTGCCGGGGAGTCTCAGGCGCGCAACAAATACACCTACTTCGCTTCGGTTGCAAAGAAGCAGGGCTTTGAGCAGATTTCTGCCCTGTTTTTAAAGACTGCTGACAATGAGAAGGAGCATGCAAAGCTCTGGTTCAAGGAACTGAGTGGCATCGGTGATACGACACAGAATCTGGTGGCTGCTGCCGAAGGCGAAAACTACGAGTGGACGGACATGTATGAGGGCTTTGCAAAAACAGCGGAGGAAGAGGGATTTACGGAGCTTGCAAACCGCTTCCGTCTGGTAGCTGCCGTGGAAAAGCATCACGAGGAGCGTTACCGTGCCCTGCTACACAATGTAGAGATGGCAGAGGTCTTTGCCAAGAGCGAGGTCAAGGTATGGGAGTGCCGCAACTGTGGGCATATTGTTGTTGGTGAAAAGGCACCTGAGGTCTGTCCCACCTGTGATCACCCGCAGAGTTATTTTGAACTTCACGCGGAGAATTACTGATATGGGCGCCCCGGTATTTGATTCGAAAGCCCTATATCAGCTCGGCTATGGATTATATGTTCTCACAACAAGGGACAGCGAAAAAGACAACGGCTGTATTGTCAACACCGTGATGCAGGTTGCAAGTAATCCACTGTTAATTGCCGTCGGTGTAAACAAACAGAACTATACCTGTGATATGATTCAAAAAACAGGTGTCCTGAACATCAACAGCCTTACAGTGGACACCCCCTTTGAGTTGTTTAGACATTTCGGTTATCAAAGCGGCAGGGATATCGACAAATTCGAAGAATGTACATCCGACAGAAGCGAGAACGGGCTTATCGTTCTGCGGAAGCATATCAAAGGATTCATCTCTCTTGCCGTTGACAGGGAAACAGACCTGGGCTCACATATGCTGTTTCTATGCAGACCTACCGAAGGAAAACTCCTGTCTGATGGGGAGACAGTGACCTATTCTTATTATCAGGAGAACATCAAGCCAAAGCCACAGCCACAGCCACAGCCACAGCCAGAGAAAAAGCAAGGCTTTGTCTGCAGGATATGCGGATACACCTATGAGGGCGAAACGCTCCCGGAGGACTTTGTCTGTCCTGTCTGCAAGCACGGAGCCGAGGATTTTGAACCAATATAAAGGAGGTAATTTGCCGTGAAACAACAGTTTTATAAATGCAGTCACTGCGGCAATCTCCATGGTCTGTGGAAGGCATAACACAAAAAGCGAATACGGGCGCTTGTATCCCGTAAATTTATAGAAAAAGGAGAATCAACCATGCGAAGTATTACCAAACTGAATCTGCAGTATGCACACCGTTTCTACGGCTTCAAGGGCGAAGCACAGTATCTTCACGGCCATACCGGCATTCTCACCATTGAGGTGGAGGGTTCTGTTAATGAGGGCGTGAACATGGTGTTTCCCTGCAACGAAATTCAAAAGACTGCGTGGGATGTGCTCAAAAACTTTGACCATGCGCTCATCCTGCGCCACGATGACCCGCTGCTTCCGGCAATCCTCGATGTATACGAAAAGCAGGGTATCAAGGACGGCCACCCCAACAACAGCATGAAGGGTCCTGCTTTCCAGACGGAACTAGCCACCGCTTATCCCGACTGCCGACTGGTTGTAACAAAGGAGACCATGACCGTGGAGGGCATGATCAAGATCGTTTACGACCTTTTGAAGGACAAGCTGAACATTGTCAAACTGACCTTTGTCAGCGGAGACAACACAGCCTCAGAGGAGTTCCCGCCCAATCTTGAGGTAGACCGCTGTCCATTGTGCGGCATTGCACTGAATGAAAACGGAATCTGCCCGAAATGCGGATACCGCAAGCAGTAACGCGAAAGCATAACAAACGCCCGCCTTGTTTTTAACAGACAGGGCGGGCATTATAAGGGAGATGACAATAATGATTTCAAGAAGAGATACCAAGCAGCGCAGGCTGGTGCTGCAGGCAGTACAGTCAAGGTGCGACCACCCGACTGCAGAACAGATATATGAGGATGTCCACACAGCTGATCCGAGGGTAAGCCACGGAACCGTATACCGGAACCTGAACTGCCTGTCGGAGGACGGAGTAATCTGTCATGTGCGGGTTCCCGGCGCTGACCGCTATGACCTGCGTACCGACCTTCATTACCATATGTTCTGCGTGAAATGTAAAAAAGTCATAGATGCGCCTTATTCATATAAGGAATACCTTGATGAAGAAACCATGCAGCAGTCCGGCTTTGACATTATTCGACATCGACTGGTTTTTGAAGGTATCTGCCCGGACTGCCGGGACGAAACTTCAAATCCTTTTTAAACGGATTGGTAAACTGCACAGAATATTTCATGCCGGATATTATGAGAAACATCAATATTGAAACGAAGAGACGATGAAACGATATAATTTGTGGTTAAAATACACAAAATTTTATAAAAATATTTGTCCAAATTATCGTATTGAACAATAAGGAGTGATTTGTTAATATATGTATATCAAGTGGT
>CAVJCN010000351.1:0-2831 GCA_963647945.1 Absicoccus sp.
GTATTATAGACCACATAGAAGCCATCACTCGTGGGCTTGAGGCAACAGATCGCCACGACTCCATAATTTTCCTGGATCGCCAACAGCCGTTCCTGCACCTGCTCATACGCCGCATCCGTCTCGCCGCTGGATAGATAGCGGTCGATAGACGCAGGATCGACCTGCGCCGCAGTTGCCATCGCCAGGTTATTCGCCGTATTGATCATCTGACTATCCAGATTATCCCGGTACGCCCGATAGCTGAAAACCACGGCTGCGCCGCCGATCATGGCAGCAATCAGAATGATGTTCAAAACGCTTTTCATTCCCATGGAAAAGCGAATCTTATATCTATCCGTTATTTGAGTTGCTTTCTTTGCTTTATTGCACTTCATACTGTATATGCCTCGTCACCGCGATGGGGTTCATCAGAGCTTCTTGCAGATAGTCAGGATGTTTTTCCCATCCTCGTAAGAATAAATCACATCATCCATGTTTTTCTTCACGAGGAGGATCCCCAGGCCGCCGATATCGCGGGATTCTGCTGTCTTGCTTATATCTACATCCATGCGTTCCAGAGGATTAAACGGTACGCCGTGATCCAGGAAGCGGATCGTCACCGTCGGGGGATCACCGCCTGCATCTACATCGATCTCTGCCTCGCCAACTTCGGGATGGTAGGCATAGCTTGCAATATTTACAAAAATCTCCTCTACAGCCAGTTCCACCTGCATCTGAGCCTTTGCGGAGCAGCCATACCTTTCCAGTTCCTCTCCTATAAAACGATTGATTTCCGCAAGCTGATTGACCTCAGCCGGTACCCGAATTGATTTCATGTGCCTGTCCCCTTTCAACGATCAAAATACACAATGTCAACCCGCCATGACAGCACCATCAGGTGTGCACAGCATGTCAATACACTCATTCACCTTCAAAAAAATCCAAACAACGCTGCTTATAATCCGGCGCTTCATCATAAACGCCGTGTCCATAGCGATCATCATAAAGATAAAGCTCGCAGCCGAGTACCTCGGCAATTTGCGTTGATCCCTCTGCGGTTACAACATGGTCACCTTCCGAACCAAGCACAAGGACGGGACACTTGATAGAGGAAAGTTTGTCATAGCAGTCAAAGGTCCGGCATGCTTTTGTCAGAATCAGGAAACGCTCAAACTCCTTGTCACTAATACCCGCATTGGATGAAATCAGAGTGTCCCGATACGCTTCCAGTGTAGCTGCAGAATAAACATGGTCGGCAAAGCTTTCAAGCAGTCCTGTCTCGTTCTTTTCTTCTGCCAGCTGAATCCATTCCTCAGTCACCTGCTTAAAGGTATCATTCGGTTTTGCAAGCGTCGAACCGAGAATCATCTTATGGATCAATTCCGGATGGTCAATGGCAAGATACAGGGCGATCATCCCACCCTGCGATGCGCCGAATACATCGGCGTCCGCAATGTGCAGCGATTCCATTGCCGCTGCGGTGTCCTCAGCCATGTCTTCGATTGTATAGCCGTCCTGTATGTCCTTGGCTCTATCAAAAACATACACCGTATATTCCTCTGAGAAGCTCTTATACACATCCGCAATGGCATCGGCCGAGCCCATCACGCTGTGCACAGACAGCCCCGGAAGGATCACAAAGCTCTTTGCTCCGCTGCCAAATACAATATAATCCATCTCCATATCTCCGTTAGAAACTGTTTTCACGCTCACAACGGCAGAAGGCTCCGCGGTTTTTTCCACTTCCTTTGCCTGATCCTGCTGATTCCGGCAGCCTGTCAGCCCTGTCAATAAGAGGCCAACGACCAATAGTGCAATACTCTTTTTCATTTGGATCCTCCGTTCTTTCAAAAATCCCACTTTCTCGGTCACCTGTGATAAGGAGTCATGCGTATCAGGTACAATACGCATACCACCAGCGCATCGCTCAGAGAATGATTCGACCTGTTAACCTTGCAAGAACCAGAAGAACCGCCGTCAGCACCAGTGGGAACAGGATGGAGATCAAGCGATTCTTTTTCTCGTGCTGGATCTCAATACTCATCAGAAGAATCGAGCCGAAGCATACCGCACTGCTCAAAAGATGATGCGGAAAGCTTGCGATTGCCTGCCCCAAATAGTAAACGCCCAATACCGCCTGGATTGTATTCCCAAGCCCCAGAATGACAGCTCCAAGTGCGTTCTGATTCCTGCAGTAGTACGCAATAAAGCCACCTGGCAAGGTCAGAAGTGTCATTGGGAACCAGATAGCGAAGTAATAGTAGCAGGCCATCTCCGTTGTAAGCGAGCCAAACAGCACCTCAACCGCAAATATCAGCGGTTGGCTGATCAGAAAGAACACAAAACACTTCAGCATGGCTTCCCAGTTCTTCCTGCAATTAACCACGATGATGACGGCAAAGATGACCCACCACTCATAGCTGATCCCGATATCTTGAAAGGAGGTGTCTTTCAACACGCCGACAAGCATGACCGCACCCGTATAAACACCCGCAGCAACCGCAAATAAGACTACGGATAGCCAACTCATTTTTAAATTTCCAAAAAGACGCTTCATATACGTCTGAGGCGCGATCACCCACTACTGTCTGGTGATGGGAGGAAGCGCCCGCCTCCTTTCAGCCTCCTTCGGCTTTGTATTTTTCGATCGTATCGGATGACACATTGCCAATACGGCAGTTTGCGCCGCCGGATCGATGCGAGTCCTTCTCCCGAATGATGGGCGTTGGCAATTGTTTCTGTCTTATGAATTCGCCATTTGTTTTTATTTTAGTATACCATGCCTTGGGAAGCGGTGCAAGACACGGCTGGAACCCGAACTGGTTTTGAATCGTTAAGGAACAGCTTCGAGT
>CAVJCN010000352.1:0-2825 GCA_963647945.1 Absicoccus sp.
CGGCCTTAACTCAGCCGTATCCGACAATTTTTGGTGCGCGAGGCGGGACTTGAACTTAACCAAGGAAATTTTTAGTAACAAATTACATCAAATTATGTGATATTCAGTTCTGAAACTATAAAACTTGGTATCAGTCAGTCCAGTTGTTTTATAGGAGATGGCCCTCTAAAGGGTCAAAAAATGGGTCAACCCCAAAGAACATAGAAGGAGTATCACGCAATGGAAATCACTTACACAAATCACGAGGGATTCTGCCTCCCGAATCTTACCTTACCGAGAAAAGAAGATGTGTCCTTCGGACGCTATGGCCGCCTGCGGCTCAAGTACCTCAAGGAGAATCGGAGGGTCTTATACATCAATCTATTGACCTCTGGCAAGTTGACGCAGTACCTCAACGAGATAGACCAACAGGTGCGGGAGATGCTGGAACTGCTGGTGAAGCAGATGGCACAGGAGCAGGGCATCACCGAGCAGATGAAAGCAGAAAATCAAATGGCGTGGGTCGGTGCCATGAACAACATCCGTAACGCCGCGGAGGAAGTTGTGGTGAAGGAAATCGTTTTTGGATAACGAAAAGAAGTAATGATGATGACGCTCCTGTCGCGGAAAATTTCTGCGACAGGAGCTCCACTTTTGAGCGGTTCTACTGGCTAATGCCACGCATCAATCTCTGAAACTGCGAAAAGCTTACAGCCCATTTACTCTTCGGGAAGGAATTGGCTTTTAATAGCGCAAATAGATATACTGCTTCGGACACCCCGCCCCGTTCGATAGCGGCCTTGAGCAGTTTGAAATGTAGTTGACACACGCAGCTGCTTTGAAAGATGATGTGGGCCAGACTGTCATCCGCTTGTATGGCATCAAGCAAAGGCAGAAAACTCTCCACATCGAAAGCGTCATCGTCCCAGAGAAAGTCAACTTCAGAGAAGAAGCCCTCCGCACAGTTTAGATCGTTCAGCGGCGTCTGGTTAGGCAGCAGGGTGCGCCACATGGTGATGGCTTTTTGCGGATCATCAGCGTAGACCTCTTCCAGCATATCAGCGCAGTACATCTTCTGTTGTTGCTCTAATGTCCAGCGGGACATTTCCTCCGGGAAAGCTTTTGCCAACTTTTCTGCATTTGGGTCAAAGAAACGGGACGGTTTAATAACTTCGTCACAATCGGCACTCGGCTCAACGGAAAGCGTAAGCGTAATCTCTTTTGGTATTTGGATGGCCTTTGCGGCTCTGCGCGCGTCTTGGATGCGCTGCGGAATGAAACCGCTATCACCGCACCAGCCGCATTCCCATATGTCTTTGTGCAGGATCACATTCGGCGCACCGCAGGTTGGACAGTTCATGGAGACACCCCCCCTTTTGTTCAGCATAGCATACAGCGGTTTATTACGCAACGCCGAGGTATTTCTCAAAGAAACGGGAAAGCCGCTGGATAACGCCCTGCTTCTTTTCGGTGCGGTTGCCGCCGCCAAAGCGCGAAACAGGAGGCATCAGCTTGTCGATGTCTGTGCCGGTGGTTTTCAGCGCACCATCCCGGAAAGAGTTCGCCAGAAAACGGCGGGTCTCATCAGGCTTTAAGCGTTCCTCTTCGATGATGTTCTCCAAATCAGTTTCCTGCTGCTGGTG
The DNA here is from genome assembly GCA_963647945.1 of Absicoccus sp. Taxonomy (GTDB): domain Bacteria; phylum Bacillota; class Clostridia; order Peptostreptococcales; family Anaerovoracaceae; genus CAG-238. The sequence continues at coordinate 1,623 of CAVJCN010000352.1, forward strand.
GACATAGAGGTGCCAATCCCGGTCTACCTCGGTGGAAGCGCTAATGGTGTCGATAAAGCCTTCGATAAGGTCTTTCTTGCTGCGAAGCTGGATGCTGGAATCGATGGCGCGGTCGATAGCGCCCAAAATCTCCTTGTCTGTGCAGTTAGAATCGTGATACCGCGCCACCAGAATCAGGATGTAGTCAATATTGATCTCCACCTGACGGATCAGTTCCATCTCGAACTCAATGTCGTCGTTAATGTTCTCCTTGTCCCCGTCGTCCTTGGGGCGGAACTTCTGGTAGAGGTCGATATACATACTTTGATAATCCTGAAAATGCCGCTCTGCCAATATCTCGCTCCCGGCGAATTGGTCGAAGGTGCTGAGGATATTTTTCAGCCGCAGGATTTTGCCGTAGAGCTGGATAAAGTCCTTCTGTTCCTGCTCTCCTATGATGGGCTGTCCCACAGGGAACTCGGTAACGAGCTGGTCAATCAAATCCTGATACCCCGGCACATCGTGACCTCTGTTATCAACATAACCGGAGTAGTAGGAATTGTAATCTTTCAGCAGCACGATGCCGCTGGCATTTCGGTCGCCAAAGAGTGCCAGAGCGTCCTCGGTGGCTTTTTGCAGGTTGCGGAAGCAGACGATGTTGCCGAAAGTCTTGACGGAGTTGAGGATACGGTTCGTGCGGGAAAACGCTTGGATCAAGCCGTGCATTTTCAGATTCTTGTCCACCCACAGCGTATTCAGCGTGGTGGCGTCGAAGCCGGTCAGGAACATATTGACCACAATGAGAATATCCACCTCGCGGTTCTTTACACGCATGGACAGGTCCTTGTAGTAGTTCTGGAACTTGTCCGCCGAGGTATCATAGTTCGTATGAAATGCCGCATTGTAGTCCTTGATGGCCTCGTCCAGAAAATCCCGTGAGGTCTTGTCCAGTGCGTCGGTGTCAAAGCCTTCTTCCGCCATCACGTCCTCAGGATCGTCCTCGTTGGCGGCAAAGCTGAAGATTGTGGCGACGGTCAGATCACGGCCCTGCTCGGCCAACTGACGCTTGAACTCCGTGTAGTATTTCATGGCCATAGGAATGGAACTGACCGCGAAAATAGAATTGAATCCTGCCGTGCGCTGGCCCTTGAGGGTATAGAAGCTATTGCGCTTTGTCTTCTGGTCAAAATGCTCCAGCGTGTAGCTGACGATCTCCCTGATGCG
>CAVJCN010000353.1:0-2823 GCA_963647945.1 Absicoccus sp.
TACGATAAAAAATTCATAAAAATTACCTCGTCTAAAATTCAGAATGAGGGGCGGCGCGCCGCCGTCCCCTTCATTCTGGCAATTATATTTTATACTATATTGAGTATATTATCCGGTTTATTACATAGCCTTGTAGGAGCCGTTTTCTATGATCATAGCCATCGGAGTCTTTGTAGGCTCGCCGTCTGAGGACCAAGTCATGGTTCCGGTTGCGCCTGTAAATTCCATCTGAGTCATAGAGGTCTTCATGGATTCGCACATATCGGAGATACTCATGTCAGGAGTCAGGCCTGCCTGCTCTGCCGCAGCCTTGATGATGTACATTGCGTCGTAAGCGTCTGCTGCGAACTGGTTCGGAACTTCTCCGTCATATTTTGCTTCGTATGCTTCGGTGAAAGCCTTGGACTGCGGATCGTCGGAGTCTGCCGCGAACGGAGTAAGGAGCATTACTCCTTCTGCAAGGTCAGCGTTGGAGCCCAGCTGATTGATCACGCCGTCAAGTCCGTCACAACCGAAGAACTGAACATCAAGTCCTGCTTTGTCTGCCTGAGTAAGGAAGAGGGATGCTTCCTGAGCGTAGAACGGAAGGAATACCAGTTCTGCCCCTGCCTGTTTCATTTTCTGAATCTGTACGGTGAAGTCTGTTGCGGAGTCCTTGGTGAAGGCTTCTGTTGCTACCACATTGAGGCCCTTAACCTCGGCTTCTTTCTTGAAGGTCTTGAAGATACCGTTGGAGTAAACATCCGATGAGTTATAAACTACGCCGATCTTCTTGTCTGCAAAGTGTTCTGCGAAGTAGTCCGCGGAACCTACGCCCTGGTTCGGGTCGGAGAAGCAAACTCTGAATGCGTTGTTGCCGCTTATGGATTCAACTGCGGAACCGGACGGTGTAAGCTGGAACATATTGTCCTCGGAAGTAAGGGCTACGACTGCCGTACAAGGGGCGGAAGTAACGGTTCCCATGAGCATCTGCATTCCCTGGTCTTTCAGTGAGTTATAAGCGTTAACGGCTTTTTCTGTGTCGTGTTCGTCATCCTGCCACAGGAATTCCACCTGGTAGCCGTTGATACCGCCTGCCGCGTTGATTTCTTCCACTGCCAGCTCTGCCGCGTTCTTAACAGCCTGGCCGTAAACTGCTGCGCCGCCTGTTGTAGGCCCGATACCGCCGATTACGAATTTAGCGTCCGAACCTGTGGTTTCGGTGTCGCTGCTGCCGCCGCAGCCTGCAAAGGCTACTGTCATTACGACTGCCATGGATACAGCCGCGAATTTCTTCATAAATTTTTTCATGTTCATTTTTAAATTCCTCCTTGGTAAAATAAAAAACCTGCCGTCTGTTGCAGCAGGTCAAAATTCTTTCTCATTTAAGTTTCGGATTATTGTCTGAGTCAAGCCTAGGCTCAAACAAAATCAATCGAACTTGCTCTGTTACCCGCAACGCAAATATCACTATTCAATCTGAGGCTCATAATGACGAGAACCAGTAGAATAATGCTAATGACTAGTACATACAGGACGCTGATAACTAAAGCCATAAAGTTCATTGTTTTTCTCCTTTCCTTAACTGATATACGCAGTTTACCACAGAAAAATCACCCTGTCAACCACTTTTTTGGTTTTTTTCATTATTTTTTTATTTTTTTTTGTGTTAGCGCACAAACAGCGTGAGCTTGCAATTTCCCACGCTGTTTTTTACCATTATTTATATTCGGCTGCAAGCATTGACATAAGGTGTACATCGTAGAGTTTGCCGTTCTTGCGGCAGTTGTCCCGCAATATGCCTTCGTATTTGAATCCGAGGTTTTGATAGAGGAAGCCCGCAGGATTTCCCGTGTAGTGGTCGAGATAAAGCCTTTTTAGCTTTAGCTCCTCGAAGCAGTATTTCGTCATGGCAAGCATCGCTTCTTTTCCCAGGCCTTTACCTCTGAGTGCTGTGTCCGCAATGTAGATTCTCCAGATTTCGGCTTTCCATTCGTCCTCGATGTCTGCAAGCACGATTCGGCCTATGGGTTTCCCTTCGTTGCAGGTGGCGCAGTTGGCAGGGGAAGCGGTTGATATGTCCTTCATGTCAGGCTGCGCCTCTTGCCCAAGGCATACTTCGCGCTTAGGACATGCTTCTTGCTCAAGGCATACTTCTTGCTTCAGACATATTGTAAACTGCTGCGCCTTTGGATCATCGCTGTCGGCTATGTATTTTCTTACCACATCTTCTTTGCTCTGATTGTCGCGAATGCTGAAAAATTTTGTGACTGTGGGTAGCAGCTCCCACTCATAAAATGCGTCAATATCTTCCCATCTTGACGGTCTGATAACTAAGCGATCCGTTTCAATAAATTTTCCCTTCATTTTTCTTTACTCCTTCTGCTCATTTCCCGCTTTTCTTTAATTATACCCCCATTGACATCCAAAAAAGAGGGCTCATCGGAATGTCCGCAAACCCTTGCATGTTTTTTATAATTTTTCGATTTCCTCAGCTGAAAGCCCTGTTGCCGCCTTTATCTGTTCCATTGGCAGCTTCAGAGATTTAAGGTTCTTTGCAATCTCTCGCTCTTTCTGCGCTGCACCGCGTTCGATTCCGGACTTTTCGCCTTTGGAGAATCCGAACTGCTCACCCTTGGAAAAGCCAGACTGCTCACCTTTGGAAAATCCGGACTTTTCACCCTCTGCAAAGCCCTTTTTTTCGCCCAGCCTGTGCTGTATCCGCATTTCTTCTTCTACCGTCATAACCCGATCCACCTCCTCGTCTTCACCGGCTTTCCTAAGTCTTTCTCCCAGGTAGCTGACAAATTCGTTACTTTCATCCACCTCGTTTGTATTCACAAA
>CAVJCN010000354.1:0-2812 GCA_963647945.1 Absicoccus sp.
GTGAACAGCTATGCCGTTTCGGAGCATTTCCTTTGTCAGGGCAAAGTAGGTCATACCGTATTCTTCCGCTTTCTTTCGCACCAGTTCCTGGCTTTCCATAATATCAACCATATTCGAGCATTTCTCTTCTGCAAGCCGCTGAAACACAAACGCCCATTGTACAATGTCCAAGAAGCCCCATACGCTCCCATGCCAGCACCACTCCGATTCAGCCATCGTATTTCTCCTCGTTATCTTTACATCTCCGCAACATACCAAGGTATTCCGTTGCTCTTTTGCAATATGTTTCTGCCGCTATACTCTTCGAAACGGCATACATCTCGTCTGCCAGTTCAAGGGCCTCCGCATCTTCCGTATAACGTGCAAACACATCGCGGATGCTGCCTTCGCATACCCTATACAGTATCTCAGCCGCCTCAATCATAATATCCAGCTGCTGAGGGCAAATCGTAAGAACCATTTTTTCAGTTCCGTTTTCGTCCATCAAGATCCTGCATCTTGGATGGTCGTATCTGCCGCTGAACAAAGGTTTGCAAAAAGCTACGCTCCGCCCGCCCTCCGGCGTGTGATACCATGCGTCCTGAAAGCGAATCTCCTGCAGCATGTCGTATGCGTCCCTTGCTTTCGGATCCACCTTCTTGTTAAAAATACCTCGGTTGACCACAGCCAGACCATACGGTAACAACTCAGGCATGAGCCTTCCGCGTATAAACAGAAGGCAGATTTCCCTCTGCTTTTCGGCGGCGTTATAAGACGCATCGAGCGTTTGTTCACTGTGTGTTCTGTAAAATCTGTTGATCGCATCGTATTTTCCGAGATGAAGCTCTATATACAGCGTCAGTGATTTTTTCGCCGCTGTAATATCCGATAACAGCAATTCCATATTCCCACCTCCTCGCATGGCATACCAGCTGCTTATTTGTCTTCGTCAGCAAATCCTTTCAGATCAACAGGCTCGGACGCCACGCCCTTTGCAAGATTCATCATCGACCGATCTATCATATTCAGCGTATTGGCGGAAATCGTCAGCTCCTCATCCAGCTCTTGCCGCCGCAGTCTGTCAATATTGATCCACTCGTCCAACGTCTTGGGCTGATAATCGCTGAACATACAAAAGCAGTTGATCATATTGCAGGGAATCAGCGCGGGCTCGACAGAATGCCGGCTTTTTGCCTTCGTTGACTGTGTTTCCCGGATAAAGCGATGCACCAGCCGTTCATCGTGCGTATCATGCACATGACCATAGAGCATATAGGTCAGCGGATTGCCGCCCGGATCCTGCCGGTACTGCCCTTTATAGCAGAATACCGGATAATGCGAGAGAATGACCGTTCTTCCGTTGTCATGTATCTCCCGATAGGATTCCACGCTCCGAAACCACTCGGTCGCTGCAAAGTTTTTATTCTGCAAATATCGGTCATGATTTCCAATGATCAAGTGGAGCTTCCCATTCAGTCGTTTCAAAATCTTCGCCGTGGCTTCCCCTCTTGAAATGCAGAAGTCGCCAAGGATATACACATCATCCCCGGCGGTCACGGCTTGGTTCCACTGTGCGATCATATATTCGTTCATTTCTTCATAGCCGGAAAAGCCCCTGCGATCCATTTCGTGACAGATACGGTCATGGAAAAAATGACAGTCCGCGATATACAGTGTGCGCGGTCCGGCTTTTTTCTGTTCCTTTATAAATTCCCGCATACGCTGCCGGAGGTCTTTAACTGCGTTTTCGGTATATCCCCTCCGGCACATCAGCAGGCACATAACTTTGCGGTATTCCGCGATCACGATATCCGCGTTTACACTCTCTGCCTTTTTCCGCCTCCTTGCCAGCTTTTTTATTGCTTCCGCATTGCCGGTCATTCCACACCGAAACAGGTCAAAGGCAGGCAGAAATTGACGCGCCATATCCTCTGTCAGTTCTCTGGGAATTGGCAGTTCTACAGGCTCTCCGCCCTCCAGCATTTTCATTTTTGCAAAGCTGATGTCACGCAAGATCTGTAATTCTCTCTCCGTCAGCCGCATAACCGCTTCATTGCGCATTTCTCATTCCCCCAAACTCCCGGCATATATCTTTAATCCCATAAGGCATAAAACCATTTGGAAAAGAGCGCCAGCGCCTCATCCTTGCACTCACGCCGGTAATGCTCCAATTTTTCTCTTTCCTCAAAATATTTGTCTGAAATCTCTCGGTATTCATCCGTATCGCCCGGAAAGCAGACCCGTCTGCTTTTCACAATTGTGAAATCACTTCTATTGTTCTCGACGTACAGTTTTTCACCAAACAAGCCGTATTTCTTCTCAAATTCAGTCCGCGCCTGAGCGTATTCCGTCTCATAGGCGTTTGTCCGTTTACAGGTTTCCTCGTCGGCCTCCCGCAAAAGAAAGATCACGCGATCCAGAACCGCCTTCCACGCCAGCATCCCTGCCGAATCCTTTTCTTCATCGGTAATCGTTACCGCCTGCGGTTTAAGTTCTTCGCTTTCCGGATAGCCATGCAGATGATCCCGGAAATCCTCCAACATTGTAGGCATGAGTCCCAGAAACCATGCGTCTATGGCAAAAATGTCAGCATCGCAGTAACCGCGCCATATGCGCGCATGACAGCGGCGCAGATCGCAGCCGAATTCCCGGACAACGCCGAAAAGCTTTTGATCGACCCATGCCTCATGGTACGCTCTTCGCCTAAACGGTTTCCATACCCTCGTCTTGTATTTTTTCTGCTTCACGCGGATTCCTCCGTTCAAAGTTTTCTTCTATGGACATCAGGTAGCGAAAATAATCATTGGAACCATCGTCTTTTATTCGGATGAAC
>CAVJCN010000355.1:0-2810 GCA_963647945.1 Absicoccus sp.
ACGCCACACTGCGCGGCACGCTCTCCGGCAGCAGTTTTAAGCGAGATGTGACCGGCAGCAACAAGCGGTTCTGCTTCTCCATCGACGGACAGGACGGCGGCAAGCTGAATGTGTTCGAGTGCGCCATCGACGCGCTTTCCTATCTCACACAGGTAAAAATGCAGGGTACGGACTGGCGGCAGGAATCCGTTCTTTCTCTCGGCGGCGTTTATCAGTCCAAACCAAATGAAACGCCCAAGGTGCCCACGGCTCTGCAAGGCTATCTGGAGCGTCACACTGATGTGCAGGAAATCGTGCTGCGGCTGGACAACGACGCGGTAGGACGCGGCGCGGCCAGTGCCATTTCGCAGGCAATCACCAGCCTGCCCGTGACGGTGGAACTGCCCGCTGAGGGTAAGGATTACAATGAATGGCTCATGCGGCAGAAAGGCATTTCTCCTCGGCAGAGGGCGAGGAACGAGCCGGAACGGTAAGCCGCCTGCGGCTCAAAATTCGGTGCGGCTGCGGCCGCTCCGAATTTCCTTGCAAGCATAGCAAAATGACAGCATTTTGCGAAAAGCGCCGTTCGTCACCGAACAGCGCGGCTTGTTAGGGAGCGCCCTAATACCCCGAATTGGAGGAACGACGAATGAAACTCAGAGAACGAAAAATCACCGTCCGCCTAACGGACGCAGAGCGCGATCACCTGCTGACACAGGCGGAACTGGCCGGACTGAAGATCGAGCCGTTTGTCCGCAATGTGATCCTCGGTGTACAGATGCAGCCTCGGCCTAAAGAAGAGTGGGCGGAGCTGCTGCGGCAGACCTCCGGCATTGCGAACAACATCAACCAGATCACCAAGCGCGCCAACTCTGGTGAGCCGGTGACAGCAGAAACGCTCCGGCTCATCGCAGATATGCAGGCACAGATTTGGGAGAAACTCAAATCGTTCTGACATGGCAGTTACTAAAGTTTTCGCCATCCGCGCACGGTTTGAGAAAACCGTCCAGTATGCCGCTAACGAGCAAAAGACCGCGCTGAACGGCATGATCGACTACGCTGTGAACCCCGACAAGACCGAGCAGCGATTGTTTGAAAGCTGTCTGAATTGCAGCAGCGTGGAAAACGCCAGCCGTGACATGGAGCGCACCAAGCGGCGCTACAACAAGACGGGCGGCGTACAAGGCTATCACATCATCCAGTCGTTCAAACCGGGTGAGCTGACCCCGGAACAGACCCACGCCATTGGCGTAGAGTTCGCCAAGCGGCTGTTCGGTGAGCGGTTCGAGGTAGTTATCGGCACCCATCTGGATAAGCACCACCTGCACAACCACATCGCAGTCAATTCGGTGTCCTTTCTGGATGGAAAGAAGCTGCGCTGCAATATGAAAACCTACTTTCAGGAGATACAAAAGGTTTCTGATGAACTGTGCCGGGAGCATGGATTATCCGTCATTAAGCCACAAGGCAAAGGCAAAAGCCATCAAGAATGGCAGGCAACCAAGTCCAAGCAGCCGACCATCCGTGAGCAGGTACGCCGGGACATTGACGGTATTATCGGCAAGTCGCTAAACTTCACGACTTTTCTGGACGAATTGAGAAAGGTCGGGTATCAAGTCCGCAGCGGCAACCGAAAGCATACCGCCGTCAAGCCGCCTTATGGCCAAAAGTACATCCGTCTGGACAGTCTGGGTGAGAATTACACCGACAGCGCTATCGAACAGCGGATTTTATCACAGCGGTCATGGAACCGACCAAAGCAGTTACCCGTTGCACGGCATTATGCCTGCAAGGGCAGTTTCAAGAAGCACCCCAAAGTCCACGGCTTTCGTGCGCTGTATTTCCACTATGTTTATCTGCTGCGCGGTGCAGCCAAAGGACATGGCTCCCGAAAGGTCAGTCGGTATCTGCTGGAGGACACCATACAATTCCGAAAATATCTGGCACAGCACAAGTTTCTGGCAGAACACCGAATCGAAACCACCGAGGAACTGCGATCCACCAAGAACCTGCTCACCGCGCAGCTTGATACCGCCGTACAGGAGCGAAAACCACTCTACGAAGAAAGGAGGCACGCCGATGAAGAACAGAAAGAGGTGCTGTCGCTGGAGATCAGCACGCGCACCGCCCAGATCAAACAGCTCCGCCGAGAACTGCGGCTATGTCAGCAAATCGAAGCGGACGCTGAATGGGTGCAGACCCGTGTTCACGATGTACAAAATATCAAGAAGGAGGAGCGATACCATGAGTATCGGCAGCGAAACCGCCGAGCAAATGACGCGCGAGGCTATCCAAATCTCCGAGGCAGCGGCGAAGCTGGCCGCACTGGGAGCCAAGAACCTTGCGGCCCTGTGTCTGGCGCTGGCGAACGAGAACCAGAAGTTGCGGGGCAAGACACACATGAACGCCCTGCTTCGCAGCGGTAAGGAACTGCGGGTGTTCGACCTGAAAGAACAGGACTTAGCCGCCTTTCAGCGCGAAGCGAAAAAGTACGGTATTCTGTTCAGCGTTATCAAGGACACCGCCAGTGACAGCGGCCATGTGGATATTCTGGCGAAAGCCGAGGATGTTTCCAAGCTGAACCGTGTTTTCGAGCGTCTGCATTACGCCGCGCCGGAAAAACAGCAGACGGAGGACGAGCCGTTAAAAAAAGCCGAGTCCCGTGTTCCGCAAGAGAACAGATCCGCAGAGCGCGGGACTGGCTGGCCGCAAGAGATGATGGAGAATGAGCCAATTTCCATCATTGACCGGATACGGCAACATAAGAGGCAGTCGCGGCAGACACCGCCTCGGCCCGGAAAGGATAAAGAGAGATGAAGAACCCCATCACC
>CAVJCN010000356.1:0-2783 GCA_963647945.1 Absicoccus sp.
GGAAAATCCACCCTTGCAAAGAATCTCAACGGGCTTTTGATTCCCACATCAGGGGAGGTCTATGTTGCAGGGTACGACACAAAAGATGACGACCACATCTGGGACATAAGGCAAACGGCGGGAATGGTGTTTCAAAATCCGGATAATCAGCTTGTGTCTGCAATCGTAGAGGATGATGTGGCTTTTGGTCCGGAGAATCTCGGTGTGCCGCCGGAAGAAATACGCAAAAGGGTTGACAAAGCTCTTAACGATGTAAATATGGGAGCTTTCAAGAAAAAGGCCCCGCATCTTTTGTCCGGGGGCCAGAAACAGCGGATCGCCATCGCAGGCGTTGTTGCCATGAAACCGGAGTGCATTATTTTTGATGAGCCCACGGCAATGCTTGACCCGAAAGGCCGCAAAGAGATAATGTCCATAATCGATGAGCTTCACGCAGAGGGCATTACAGTGGTACTCATTACTCACTTTATGGAAGAAACAGTCAATGCAGACAGGATCATAATCATGAACGACGGTCATGTGCTGCTGGACGGCGCGCCGGAGGAGGTATTTGCCCGGGGCGACCTCATACGCGAGGCGAGCCTTGATGTGCCGCTGATGGCGGAACTGTCCCGCAAGTTGAGAGAACTTGGCGTGAATATGCCGCAAAATATTATTACTGAAGAGAAGATGGTTGAATTTATATGTCAATAAAAGTAGAACATTTAACACATATATATGATAAAGGACTCCCCGGCGAGTCGGTAGCCTTAAGCGATGTGAGCTTTAGCGCCGAAGACGGGCAGTTTATCGGCATTATAGGTCACACAGGCTCCGGAAAATCCACATTGCTGCAACACCTGAACGGCTTGCTTAAACCAGATTTCGGAAGGGTGACGGTGGGCGGCGTGGATATTACGGAACCGGGGATTTCCATGGTGGAAATAAGAAAACGCATCGGGCTGGTTTTTCAGTATCCCGAGTACCAGCTTTTTGAGGAAACCGTGGCAAAAGATGTGGCTTTCGGCCCCAAAAATCTGGGACTTTCCGAATCGGAAATCGAAGAACGGGTAAGAGAAGCCATTGAACTGGTGGGCCTTGACTACGAAGCAATCAAGGAACGCTCGCCTTTTGAACTTTCGGGCGGACAGAAGCGGCGCGTAGCCATTGCAGGGGTAGTTGCCATGCGCCCTGAAGTTTTGATTTTAGACGAGCCCACGGCGGGACTCGACCCGAAAGCCCACAAGGATGTTCTCAGAATGGTTGAGAATGTGCATAATAAAACGAAGAACATTACGATTTTTGTATCCCATAATATGGCGGATATCGCAAATCTTTCGGATAAAATTCTGGTTATGGACAGCGGCAAACTTATTTTGCAGGGCAGGCCAAAGGAAGTTTTCGCCCAAAGAAAGACCCTCAAAGGCGTGGGGCTTGACTTGCCGCCGGTGACGGAGTTTACGGAAACCCTTCGGGACAAAGGTATAGACATCGGAGAAACGATTTTAAATATTGACGAAGCGGCGGAGCAGATCGCAGAATATTTGAAGAACAAAAAATAATCGGAAGGATGCCTTGACGAAAAGGCTTAGAAAACTTAGAAAATATGATCAGAGATATTACGCTGGGGCAGTATTACCCCGGAGATTCTTGGGTTCACAAGCTGGATCCGAGAGTAAAAATAATAGCCACGCTGCTGTTTATCATTGAGCTTTTCATCGTGAACAATTTTATCGGCTTCGCGATTTCGGCGGCGGTGCTGGCGGGGATTATTGCGGTATCAAAGGTGCCGCTTAACTTCATTCTCAGAGGACTGAAGCCCATCCTGATAATTTTGCTGTTTACCTTTGCCCTGAATATCTTTATGATAAACGGCGAGGTAATATGGAGCTGGTGGATTCTCAAGATTACAAAAGAGGGAATCCGCACGGCAATTTTCATGGCGGTGAGACTGATTCTCCTTATTATCGGTTCCTCCATGCTCACCCTCTGCACAAGGCCGCTGAGTCTGACGGACGGAATCGAAAGGCTGCTTTCGCCTTTTAAAAAGATTGGACTTCCGGCTCACGAAATCGCCATGATGATGACCATCGCCCTGCGGTTTATTCCGACGCTGTTGGAAGAAACGGACAAGATCATGAAAGCCCAGCAGGCGCGAGGCGCGGATTTTGAATCGGGGAGTTTGCTCCACAGAGTAAAGAGCCTGATTCCCATTCTGGTGCCGCTGTTTGTCAGCGCTTTCAGAATTGCAAACGACCTTGCCATGGCCATGGAAGCCAGATGCTATCGGGGCGGGCAGCACAGGACGAGAATGCACCAGATGAAGCTTGCAGGCAGAGATTACGCAGCTTTTTTGTTGCAAGCACTGTTTCTTGCGGCGATCATCGCAAGCGCGAGACTTTTTTAGTGCAATTTTTTGATAACTGATTTTTAGAGGACAGACAATATGAGGCAGAGAAACATCAAAAATCTCGGCGAAAAGATAGAAAAAAATTCGAGGCTTCTGGTGCAAGACCCGCGGGAAATTAAGGGACATTGGGCAGAGGCTTTCGAAAACGATAGACCGATTTATCTTGAAATCGGCTGCGGCAAAGGAAATTTTATCACCCGCCACGCCCTTACCGAGCCAATGGCAAACTTCGTGGCTTGCGAAGGGCAGGAATCGGTGGTGCTTCGGGCGTTGGAAAAGGCGGAGGAATCCGAAATTCAAAATCTCAGAATTTTCATCGATTACGTCCATGATCTGGGAGACTATTTTGAGCCGGGGGAGCTTGCGGGAATATACCTGAATTTCAGCGATCCTT